>NZ_MUYZ01000249.1:0-10325 GCF_003013775.1 Micromonospora sp. MH33 | reverse complement strand
CCGGAGACCTCAGCCTTTATCGATCACCGCCACGCCGGCACCTCACCACCCGCCGACCCCTTACCAAACACGGCCTAGCCGGGTGCTCTACCACTGAGCTACAACGGATCTCCACAGGCCTCGCCGGCTGGGCTCGAACCAGCGTCCACTCGGACCAGAGCCGGGCGCTCTTCCACTGAGCTACGACGGGCGCGATCATGCTGCCCGATCACGGCTTGACATGTCCACCCCGTTCCGGCAGCTCGCTGATCACGACGTCCCGCGGGATCGGCGACGGCTCCAAGCCGCCCTTGAGCATTTTTCCGGAAAACGCGCCATCGGCCCGCAGCATCGACGCCCACAGCGGGTCCGCGATCGATACCCCATGTAGCAACTCGGGCGTGGGCCGGAACACGCCGGTGGCCGCGGGTGTCTTGGGCCCTACCCAACCCGACTTGACCGGGTCGACGCCACCATCGGCGCATGCCGCCTCCACATCCGTACGGGTGCAGCCGGCGGTGCCGTCGAGCACGTCCCACGGCAGCGGCAGCCGAGCCCACACGCCCACGTCGGGGTGCAGGCCGCCGCCGGCCGACCGGTGCCACGCCGCCAGGTCCGCCGCGATCAGCATCATCGCCTTGCCTGGGCAGGACGTCTGCAGCAGTCCAAGGCTGCCGGAGGCGTCGAGCGCGGCGATCCAGGCGGCCCGCGCGGCGTTGTACGCCCCGCACAAGAGGTTCCACGTCGACGAGTCGTTACCCCGCCTTACGATCATGATGGCCTGGTCGAACTCGCTGGCCGCCCATACCCGCTTGAGTAAACACGCGACCTGGCGCATCGTCGCCCACCACCGGCCCAGCAGCTCACCACGCTGCGCGTCGGTCAGCCGGGCGAGCACAGTCGGCGTCGGGTGGGCCTGCGCGATCATCCACCAGTCGGTCGCCGGGTTGGCGGTGCAGTGCTTGAACAGCAGGTCGGCAATGTCGTCGTACGGGTTGTCCCGCCCTGACAGCGTGAACTCTCGCCGCAACTTGCGTTTGGCGGTTAGATACGCCACGAAGCACCCCGCCCACGGATCTGCCAGAAACGCATCCCGCTCGATGCTCGCCGCGAACCCTGCCCGCGCGACCATCGTCAAATGCCGCTTGTTCTGCTCGACCGCCAACCTGTCGGCTTTCGCCAACAGTCGCTGCGTCACCCGGAACCGCCGGTTGTACTGCCGCTTCGACAACTCGATCCCGGCCGCGGCCCGGCCCTCCCGGTTCAACCGATCACGCAGGAAGTCCAGCCGGGCTGGATCGACGGCACCCAACGATTCGCTCAGGCGGGCCGAGAAATCCAGCAGCGAAACGGGATTGTCCGGGTCGATGCCGCCTAGCTGCAGCTCGAACAGCCGCGCTGCGGCGTCCATCTGACGGGCACCTCCGACCGGCCGCGCGAAGTCCGCTGGCATCGAACTCCACCCGTTCCAGCGTGATGCCGCGCGAGCCGCCCGCCCCAACGTCATCCGGTCTCGGAGCCCTAACTGGCCGCCCACCACCCGCAACACGAGATGCGCAACCTCCTCTGGTCGGCGCCGCTCATCGAGCGACGTGTGCAGCGCGACCAGGGCATCCTCAGCAGAGGTCTCGGCGATCGACATGGCGGGCATCCTGGCAGGCACGAAGAGAACCAAGCAATCCGATTCGCCACGGCGCCTGACACCGCACCCGGGAATGCTCAATGTCAGCTCCTCAACTGGTGTCTACCGTGGAGGTGGTATGCGACTCACTACCGGACAGCGCGCTACGAGGTGCTGTGCGCCACGTCGTTGAAGCCGATATATCGTCGTTTGTCCTTGATCATCGCTTCTACCATGCGCTCATCGGCTACTTCTTTATTTGGATCTACGACCCCTGGCCGGCCAGGCTGGGTCGAGGTAGCCGGTGGGATCGCTCTGTTTGCGTGGTGGCGTGATGCTAGCCGGCTGAAGCCGCTGAGCGGACGCCGTGCCAACGCTCAGCCGGAGGCGGAACTTCCTTGTTGGTACTCCGCCCACAACTCCTCCGCCTCCCGCGCCATGACCTGCGCATTGCGCGCCTTCTTCTTGCTGTAGCTCGGCGTGGCCCCGTGCCGCCGCGCCTGCCGTGCACCGAGGCGGGGCAGATTCTCGAGCCGTGCCGCCTGATCCTCGAGCGCAAACGACAAGATCTTTAGGTTGGCTGCCCGGTTGCCGGCGACCGCCTCGCGAGCGACTGCGACAGCTTCCTCGCCGAGCGCCAGCGCCTCGACCGTGCGGCCCGCGTCGTCCAGCCGTACCGCCTGTCGCCTCAGCATCTCTGCGTGTCGCGACAGGATTGCGGGCCGGTTCGCCGCCGCGAACTCGCGCTGCAGTTCGAGGGTCTCTGCGCCGACGACCAGAGCCTCGTCGAGCCGGCCGGACCCGGACAGCCCGTTAGCCAGGTTCGACAGCGACAGTGCCAGATCGCGCAGGTGCCCGGCCCGGTTGTCAGCAACGAGCTCCCGGCGCATCTGCACAGCTTCTGCCGTGAGCGCGAGGCTGGCCGTTCGATCCTCGGTGACGGCTCCAAGGTTGCTCACCGCCTCGGCCAGCCTCGACAGGTAGGCGCCCCGGTCGACAGCGGCCAGTTTCCGATACAGCTGAACCGCCTCATCGGTCGCGGCCACGGCCTCCGCATTCCGGTCCATGTCACCGAGCCGCCCGCCGTACGTGTCCAGGCACGAGGCGAGCAGCGGATGATGCGCCTCGGGCTGGGCTGCGACCAGTTCACGACTCAGTTCGACCGCCTCCGCGGCCGCCGCCAGAGCCTCCGCCGGTCGTCGTACTGCGGCCAGGCAAACCGCCTGGTTCTTCAAGGCAATCACCAAGTAGACGAGACCCCGTGGCCGGCTGTGCGCCATCGTCTCACGGAAATGCGCGACCGTCTCGGCGCCGACCTCGACCGCCTCCTCCCACCGCCCCGCCTCGAACAGCCGGTTGGCGTGGAGGCTCAAGACCCTCCCCAGGGCGTTGTGCATCTCCGAGCCGACCGGTTGATCCGCGGCCAGCCCGCGCTGCAACCGTAGGGCGCGGTCGCTGACTTGCAGCGCCTCGGCGGGGTGACCGGTCGCCGCCAACGCCAGCGCGTAGGGCTCGACCAGCCGGGACAGCAGGACGTCAGGGTATGCCTCCATCAGCGCCAACGCCTCACGGCCGACAGCCAGCGCCTCCGGCGCCCGGCCCGAATTCATAAGCCGGCTGGTGAGTGCGCCAAGGGCCTCGGCAAGCTGCTCCTCATGGCGGCGGTCGATGGTGTAAAGCTCCCGGGCCAGCCGGACCGCCTCCTCGGCACGCTCCAGCGCCTCCGCCGACCGCCCAGCGTTCGATAAGTAGTAGGAGAGGTTGGCGCATGCCAACACGAGAACGGGCAGAACGGAGCCACGGTCCCGCGCTGCCAAGTCATGCAACATCTCCACAGCCCGGCGACCCGTCTCCACCGCGTCGTCGAAACGGCCGGCGCGGAACAGATCCACCGCCTCATCGACGACCGCCCCGACCCGGCGCAGCGGTGCGTCCTCCCGCGCTCCCCGCCGCAGCCATTTGCGCCAACCCGCCAACGCCACACGGGCGAATATAAGCCCAACGATCAATACCCACGCGGGCGTCGCGCCCAGGTATCCGCCCATCGGCGTGAGCGGACGCAGTCGGCCCGTAAGGCGGAGTCAGGGGCGCTGATGCTTTCGGGCTCGCCGAAGAGGTCACCGCTCAGGAAGCCCTGCTCACAGGGTTTCCGGTGGGATTCGGGTCTCAGCTCCCGGGAACCACACCGGCGCCATCACGACGGCGCTCAGAGCCGTGCGTCGATGCGACAAGGAACTCCTAACAGGCGACAGCGGGCCGCAGAACGAACGCCGGCACCAGCCACGCGGCGAGCAGCTAGCCCTGACCACTTCGGTGTTCTCTCGGAGGTCACGCCGGACCGCTCGCCCGCATCATCACAGGTCATAGCCACTCCGCTCTGCCGGCGTCGGTGAGCACTTCGGGCGCGGTGACCACTTCGCCAACCTGCACCCAATCTGCTCCCACTTGCAAGGCCAGGTTATCCAGCTGCTCCTTACCGCCCTGACCTGCGCACACTCCCCTACCAAGCGACATAGATTGCCGTCGACTGCTGCGCAAAACCGTTGAGCACTCCGTGTGAAGCAGGACGCCGCACCGACTCTGACCTGCGGAAACAGAAACCCGCAGGTCGTGGTGGGTGCAGTTGAATGCCGTTCAGTGCCGTCGGGCGCTGTTCAATGCCGTTCAGTGCACCCGGTTGCTCCCACCCTGCTCCCCAATCCCTGGCCGCGAAACCGGCGGCAGCTGAGGCGGCCGGACCCGGCCGCTGGCGGGCAGTCCAACGCCTACGCGGATGCCGGCTACGCGGTGCAGGGCCCGATGCTGCAATGCGGGAACTGCCCGAGGTCAGCAGTGGCGGCAGTCTGCCCCCATCCCCTTATATCGCCCGGGCAGGGCTCCGGGCATGATGCTGGTGTGTCGGAGGCGGGGATGGCCATCGCCGTATCGAAGCAGTCGGTGCGGCGATGCGGGTGGACGCCGGTTCTGGTGGCGTGGCTCGGGGTCGCCTGGATCGAACTGGCAAACCTTCAGAACGCCTCGCTCCTGCTGTTCCTGATTCCGCCGTTCGAGCTCGCGGTGTGGCTCGTCGCCATCACGCTAACCGTGCGCCTGGCCTACAACGCCCGCGCGGGACGCCGTGCGGCGGCTGGTGCAGCGGCGCTCCTGCTGATCATCGGCGGCTGGTTCACCAACTGGGGCCTGTTCCATCCAGCGTCATACTGGGTCACGCATCGCTGGGCGTTCGACGAGGTGGCCGACGGTGTCCGACAGGGCCAGATCGGCACGTCCCGCGACTACTACGGGAAACTGCTCCCCCGCCACCTTCGGGACCTGTCCACCAACGGCCGCGCAGCGGTCGTCGGCAGCCAGGACGGAAAACCAGCGGTATTCCTGCCCCAATGGGTCGGCATCCCGGACGACGCCGGCGGATACGTCTACCTCAACGCCACACCGCGCCCAGACCTGGTCGTCGACCTGTTCGGCGAACCCGCTCGACTGGCCGGCGGACAGCCCCTCGCCGACGGCTGGTGGTACGTCCTGCCCGGCGACTAGTAGTGCTTTGTTAGGTTCGGTGGCGTTTGTTGCGTTGCAGGGGCTTCACGGGTTGGTGGCAGGTGATGCAGGCGCCGGTCCAGGTCGCGAGGAGTCGTTGCAGCTCGCGGATGACGGTGTAGAGGGTCAGGCCGGCGCAGCCGCTTTTGGGTCCAGGCGTAGTTCGGTGATGAACAGGTGCGCGGCGGTGACGAGGGTGACGTGGCGGTGCCAGCCGGTGAAGGATCGGCCTTCGAAGTGGTCCAGGCCGAGGCCGGTCTTCAGCTCGCGGTAGTCGTGTTCGATGCGCCAGCGGATCTTGCCGTAGCGGACCAGGTCGGTGTGGCTGGTCGCCTCGGGGAGGCTGGACAGCCAGTACTTGACTGGCTCGGCCTCGTCGTCGGGCCATTGGGCGATCAGCCATCGCTCGGGCAGGAGACCGTCGGCGTCGCGGGCGACGCGGTGGCCTGCCGGGCGTACCCGCAGGAAGATGAACTGGGAGCTCATCGTGCCTTTCGAGCCTTCCCGCCACGTGATCGTCTCGATGTTGGCGCGTCCGGTGGCGCGGACGTGTTCGACCAGGCTGACTGCGGTTTTGGGGTAGCGCGGGTCGGTGCGGGTCGGTGGGCGGCCACACCCGGACCACACCCGCGGCACCGGTTGCACGTCTGGCTTGTGGGCGAGGGCATCGCCTTTGACCTGTATGATGTAGCCGACCTCACGCTGGTCCAGGGCGCTGCGGAACTGGCTGTTGTCGCCGTAGCCGGCGTCCGCAGCCAGTAGCGGTGGGTGCAGGCCGTGGTCTGCCAGTTCGTCGAGCATCTCCACGACCAGAGCCCACTTCGGGCGATGACGCTCGTCCTCGGGGATCCCGCAGCGAGCCCGGCGAGCGGCCACCTCGAGCAGGTCAGCCTCGTCGACAGCTCGGTCGTCCCACGACGTCGGGAGAAACAGCCGCCAGTCCACCGGGCACGATGCGGTGTCGGTGACGGCGTGGACGCTCACCCCGATCTGACAGTTCGCCACCTTGCCCAACGTGCCGGAGTACTGCCTGGCCACGCCCGGCGAACTCTCGCCGTCTTTCGGGAAGCCGGTGTCATCGACCACCCACGCGACCGGCTTGACCACCTCGACCGCCCGCTGGGCCAGCCGCATCCGCACCGCCGTGGTGTCCCACGTCGAGGTCGTCACGAACTGCTGCAACCCCTGATGATCCACCCCGAGCCGATCCGCCATCGGCTGCATCGACTTGCGCCGCCCATCCAGCAACAGCCCCCGCAGATACGTCTCACCCTTGGCCCGCTGATCCGACCGCACCATGGGGGTGAACACGTCCGCGGCGAACGCCTCAAGCCGTTGCCGCACAACGGAAAGCTCGTCAGGGGTCACCGCAATATCGAACTACCCCGAACCACTCAGACGACTCAACGGCACGCCGACCTAACAAAGCACTACTAGTTCGGACGCTGATCCGGGCAGATCCGCGAACCGACCGAGGCCATCGGGGCGCTGCGCCTGAGTGTCCTCGCCGTCGGTACTCATCCGGATTCGAGACGGTTCGCACGTTGCCGGGCGAATGCCGGACGACCGGCAATCCAGATCGTTACGTCCGTGGCGATCCTGCTGCGGTCGTCGGAGACATACAGCTCGTGCTCGCGCTGATGATCGTCAGCGGGGTCACAACCGCCAGCATGCCACCCGCGTACGACTATCCGGACAGCCCAGATTCCCGCAGGGCGGACAGGGCCCCCGCCAGCACCGCTGCTGCTGGGCCGGTGCGGATCATCGCCGGAAGGTGGTTGGGTCGGCGAGGTATCGATCGAGGTCCGGATCCTCGTGTTCCTCCTCGAATTCGTCCGCGATCACCCACCGGTCACCGAGTTCGGCGCGCAGTTGGTCGAGCGCCCGCCGCACGGCCGCGTTGAAGCCCAGGCACTCCGGCTCGCGCCACGGCCCTGGGTCAGGCGGATAGTCCCAGTTCAGTGAGGCGTCGTACCACTCGACCAACCGAGTCAGCTCATCCCGCAGTGCCGCGCTGATCGGCAGCTTCTCCAAGCGCACCGGATACCCCCAGGCCTGCTGGTCCTGTAAGCCGGTTGGCCACAGGACACCCCCAGACCCCGCGTCGAAGAAGAACCGGGCATGCGGCATGAGCAAGAAGCTTGGCACAAATTTCCAGGAGAAACGACAAGCGTGGCCTGGAACGGATCTCCTCAGCAGGTGGTGGGCTAGCGAGGTGTCCCTCGCTGGGAATCGGTGGCACTCCGCGTCCCACCAGATGTTTCACAGATCAGGGTCCGGCTGGGTGGCACCCCGCCCGGTCGGTGCGTTCCTAGCTGCACATGGACCGCTTCGAGGGCCGCTGCTGGCTGGACTGGTGGGCCAACACCTCGACCCTTCTCGGCAGTGTCGAGGTGGCCGTCGTGATCACCGCCAGCGACACCGGCTGGGACGCCCACGGCCGCCTGACCACCGACACCGTCGAGGACCGCGACGGCTTCGCGTTCCTCTGCGACCAAGACCCCGTCTTCACGCTGCGCTTCGAAGACGGAAGCAACGTCGCCGTCACCGCCCACCCCACCGACGACCACCGCCGGTTCACCCTCACCGAATACACCGGGCCAGCGCGTCGCTCGGTCGAGCATCACATCAACCTAACCCAGCCCCAAGCCCGTCTACGATGAACCTTCCGGATCTTCCCTAGACCACTTTGTCAACCATCAGCTGGGACGGAAACGTCAAACCTCAGGTGGGACTCGACAATTGCCGGGCGGCCGGTCCTGCGCCGGCTGATGGTTGGCACTGCGTCGGCCAGGTATCGTCACGGCTCCGCGAAGATCGTGAGATGGGATGCGACGGTGACGGTACGACGACTCTGGCTCTGCGTGGCGGTCGCCGCGACGCTGCTCACCGCCTCGGCGTGTGACCGCGCCGCCGGGATGCCAGGCACGCCTACCGCCGTGGAGGCGAGTACCTCCACAGGGTCGCCCACCTCCACGCCCACGACGCCGGCGGTAACACCGAGCCGCGCACCCGAACCCGCGCCGACGCCACGGTCCTCGGGGACCCGCCGGTCCCCGGCGGCCCCCACGGCGGCGCCCACGACCAGGAAGGCCACGCAAGCGGCCACCGCGAGCAACAAAGCGGCCTGCACCGCCGTCAAAGGTCCGCTGGAGAAAGCCATCGCCGGGCTGATCACCTTGGGCGGGGTCGCCGCCAGCGCCACCGTGGAGGCCGAGATCGTCAACGCCCGGGCGGAGGCGATCACCCGGCTGGTCAACCTCGACGCGGTGGCGAACAGAGTGGCCGCCGAGCAGACCGACCGCACGCTGCGGAGCAACTTCAGGGCGCTCGCCGTGGCCGCGGGCCTGAAGTACACCAAGATCCGCTCGATCGAGCCCGCCAATGTGGAAGGGCTCGTGAACGTCGCGAGCGACACCGGCGCCCTGGAGGGCGCGGTCGGCAAGCTCGAGCCTGCCTGCGGCAGGTACTGGTAGCCCGCTGCCGGCCGCCTGACGCCGCTCGTCCGGGTCGCCGTCAGCACGGCTGACCAGGGGTTTTCCGTGGTGGGGCGGGCGGGACTCGAACCCGCGACCGAGGGATTATGAGATCAAATAAGCGACCCAGCACGCTGTACGGATGGTCTTCTAGCAGCGGAAAGACGTCTCGACATCTCTCACCACTCCCCCGCTGTCCGGGGACCTCTTGCGGACCAGATGCGGACCGCTCGCGTGGCAGGCCCGGACGCCCGCGGCTTCCTCATCGGCTCGACGGCATCGGCTCGCCGGACAGGCCCCCGTAGACGAGAACGATCAAGAACATGACGCCGGCCGCAGCGAAGATCACGCCAATCACCCGTTCCAGCAGAACGAAGCGCGCTAGACGCTTGTCGTACTGGGCATCCGGAAGCCAGCGCCACGGCGGAACTCGCCGTAGCACGCTCGCGGTGGCCATCGACCGGCGCATGTGCCACTCGGTCACGCCTCGGAAGTTGGTGGCCAAGGCGACACCGATGAGGCCCATGGTCAGACTCATCATGACAGCGGCCGCGAAGCGCCATGTCTCCATCTGACCTCCTTGCCGCGGGTCACCGATCATATGTGGCCCCTGCCTCGCAAAGATCAAGACGTCTCTCGGCCGGCGTCGGTCTTCGCCGCTGACCCGCACCGCTTGTCGGCCGCTGCCGCTTCCTCCGGGGCTCGTCGGTCGGCTTGGCTGTACGGATGGCTGTACAGCCGTCATTCCTCGCGGTCGCTTCTGGCGTGCTTGCGTCGCTCGTCAAGCCGCCGCGACCTGCGGAGGTATTGCCCGGCGTAGGACCGCTGCGCATCGTCCAGCGCCTGCGCGTCCGGGTCCGCGAACGCTTCGTAGTACGCGATCTCGGGCGGGTCGTGGTCGTGCTCGATCAGCCGGCCGAGCGCCCGGGCGTCGTGAGCCAGCGGCGATCTGCTCGCCACCTCTTCGCGCCAGATGTGCCCGCTGCCGTCGTCGTCTTGCACGCGGCGATGGTAGACCTCATCCAGGGTCGGCACTTTCAGTTTGGAAGAGCGTACCCAAAGGCCACAGCCAACGCTGACCACTTCGGTCTTCTCTGGGAGGTCACGCCGGACCGCTCGCCCGCATCATCGCAGGTCAGAGCCCTCCGCTCTGCCGGCCTCGGTGAGCACTTCGGGCGCGGTGACCACTTCGCCAGCCTGCACCCAATCTGCTCCCACTTGCAAGGCCAGGTCATCCAGCAGCTCCTTACCGCCGTGACCTGTGCATACTCCCCTGCCAGGCGACATAGAACGCTGTCGACTGCTGCACAAAACCGTTGAGCACTCTGGTGTGAAGCAGGACGCCGCACCCACTCTGACCTGCGTAAACGAGGATCCGCAGGTGGTGGTGGGTGCAGGTGAGCGCTGTTCCGCGCCGTTGGGCGCCGTTCAGTGCACCGGGTTGCTCCCACCCTGCTCCCCAATCTCGGGCCCCGGAACCGGCAACACCTGATCGGCTGGCCCGGTCGGTCGTCGCGCAGGACCCGCGCCCGTCTGGGCGCCGGACACCGGATGCCGAACCTCCCCCTATGACGCGGACGCGCCTCGGGGTACCGCATCTCTCAGCGCCCGCCGCCGGGGCTCGACCTCTTGAGACTAAGGGCGCGTCTCAGTTGGTGGCCTTGGTCAGCCTGCGGTAGCAGATGAGCAGGCAGCCGATGTCGGCGAACGCGAGG
>NZ_MUYZ01000248.1:0-10351 GCF_003013775.1 Micromonospora sp. MH33 | reverse complement strand
GCCACGACCCGCTCCGCCCCGGCGCCGCGCTCGCGCAGCAGCCGGGCCAGCTGGTTGGCCCGCGCGTCCAGCTCCCGGTAGGTGAGCCGCCGGTCGCCGCAGACCAGCGCGACCGCCTCGGGGTGGGCCGCGACCCGCGCCGCGAACCGGGCCGGCACGCTCTGCCCGCCCAGGTCGGCGGCCGTGTCGTTCCACTCCACCAGCACCCGCCGCCGCTCGTCGGGGTCGAGCAGGTCGAGCCGGCCGACCCGGTCGGTGGGCGCGGCGGCGGCGAGCAGCTCCAGGGCGGTACGGAACCGGCGCGAGATCACCGCGCCGGCGTCCGGCTCGTGCAGCTCCGGGTTCAGCTCGACCAGCGTCTGCATCGTCCCGTCGGACGCCCGTTCGTACAGGTCGACGGTGACGTCGTGGGCCGGGCCGCCGGCCAGGCCGGTACGGGTGGCGACGGTGTCGCCGAAGCGCAGCGGCCGGTCCAGGGTGAGCACGTTGACGGTGAGGCCGCGCAGCGAGCCCCGGCCGACCAGGCCGAGGTCGCCGAGGATCTCGCCGTGCTGGTAGCGCTGGTGGCGCAGGCCGGCGCGGACCGCCTCGCCGGTCTCGCGGAGCAGCTCGGCGACAGTGGCCGCCGGCCGGACCCGCAGGCGGATCGGCAGCACGTTCGAGGTCATCCCGGGCACCCCGAGCTCGCGGCGGGTGGTGCGGCCGGCGACCGGCACGCCGACCACCACGTCCCGCTCCCCGGTGGTGCGCGCCTGGAGCAGCGCGGCGGCGGCCACGGCCAGGGTGGCGAAGCCGGTACGCAGCCGGCGGGCGGCGGCGCGCAGGCCGGCCGCGGTGTCCGGGGTGAGGTCGTGCCGGTGCCGCAGCGGGCGCGGGGGCAGCCGGCGCAGGTGCTCCCCGCCGGTGGTCACGCTCTCCGGCAGCTCGGCTAGGGCGTCGCGCCAGTACCGCCGGTCCCGGTCCAGCTCCGGCGACTCCCGGTACGCGCGGTCGGCGTCGAGCAGCACGGACAGCGGCGGCAGCGGCGTGCCCTCGGCCGTGCCGCTGACCAGCGCGGTGTACCGCTCGGCGACCCGGACGGCGAGGGCGGCGAGGCTGCCGCCGTCGAGGAGGAGGTGGTGGGCGCGCTGGTACCAGAGCACCTGGTCCGGTGCGATCCGGAACACCGCGTACCCGCAGAGCGGGCCGTCGCGCAGGTCCGCCGGGCGGTCCAGGTCGTCGGCCATCCACCGCTCGGCGGCGGTTCGCGGGTCGGGCTCGGCGCTGAGGTCGGCGACGTGGATCGGGTGCGACACCGGGTCGGCGACGTGCTGCCGGGGCGTGCCGCCGTCGGCCCGGAAGCGCAGCCGCAGGGCGTCCGCCTCGGCCAGCGCCCCGCGCAGCGCCCGGACCAGCAGGTCGACGTCGACGTCGCCGTGCAGCTCGTGATACTCGCCCACGTTGAACACCGGGCTCTCCGGCGCCAGCTGCTGGGCGTACCAGACGCCGAGCTGGGCGGCCGCCAGCTCGCGGGGCTCCGGTCCCGACACCGCGGTCACCTCCGCCTCACTTCCCGGCCAGCGCCACGAGTTCGGCCGCGACGGCGGCCAGCGAGTCCGCCTCCCAGAGCAGGGTGGGCTCGACCGTCAGCCCGAGGGTCTCCTCGATGTCCCCACAGAGCGCGAAGGCGTAGACCGAGTCCAGCCCGTACTCGGTCAGCGGCGCGTCCGCGTCGATCTCCTCCGCCGGGCAGCGCAGGTAGTCGGCGACCCGCTCGACCAGCCAGGACCGGACGAGGTCGGGCGTCAGCCGGTAGGCCGCCAGGTCGGTCTCGGACATGCGGTACCTCCTCGACCCGGCAGCCGCCGGGTGCGTCAGTGGGGAGCGGTACGGCTCGACGGCGACGTCAAGCGGGTCTCGGGCGGCGCCACCACCCCGCCGGGCCGGCGGCCGGACGCCGCCGCGTGGATGGCCGGCGCATGTACGGTCGTGAATGCACGGGCTCCACAGCGGTCCACTATGGCGCAGCCCCGAGCGGACGATCAACAAGCCCGGAACACCCGCGCACGGCCCTGTTCAACTGCGACATCGCGCCGGTTGCACACCCGCCCGCGCGCCGGTCGCACACCCCGGCGGGGTGTCCGCGCACAGGCTGTACCGCCTCCCGGCACGGTGCCATAGTGAACCGCGCCCGCGCCGGGTCCAGCGACCGGCGTCGCTGCCAGCGCAGTGCCGTGTCCCTGTGACGCGCCGTCCGCTCGGCGTGCTGCGGCCTACCTCTTCCGCCGGTCGCGCTCCGGCGTACGACACCCAGGATGGAGAGACGACATGGGCGATGCCGCCGAGCCGAGGTATCTCCGCTCGAACGTGATCCTCGAGCCTCTGGTCGACCGGTTCTACGCGTGGTTGCACACGGTCGCGCCCGTGCAGGCGTCGATGAACCTGGCGTTCCTGCACCTGCCGCTGCTGGAGTCGTACCTGCAGAACCCGTCGGTACACGTCGCGGCGAGCACCAACCCGGCGATGCGCGGCGGCTACTTCGTCGGCATCGAGTCCGAGCGCGCCGGCGAGGTGGCCGACCTGGTCAAGTCGATCAAGGAGGACCGGGCGGAGATGCTGGCCTTCGCGGCCGGCGTCGCCGAGGCCGAGGACATGATCCGCCAGGAGGCCACCGGGTTCGACCTCACGCCGCTCTACCCGAAGCTGCCGGCCGCGCTGAAGGGCCTGGTGGAGATGGCGTACGACACCAGCAACCAGGCGTCGCTCCACTTCCTGGAGGCGCTGCTCTATCACAGCCCGGCGTACGACGAGGGCCGCCAGTCGGTGCAGCTCTCGCTGGACGACGGCGTGGAGCGGCCGTTCATCCTCAGCACGCCGCGGCTGCCGAAGCCCGGGGTGCTCGACCTGCCGCTGCCGTTCCGGCACCCGGGCCTGGCCGAGCTGGTCGCCGCCCGGGTCCGCCCGACCACCCTGGACCGCCTGCGGGAGGCACTGGAGCTGGACGACGGCCAGGCGGGCGCGTTGGATCGGCTGCTCACCGACCGGCCGAGCCTCTCCCCCGACCGGCACATCGACGGCGGCGGCCGGATCCGCTACTACGGTCACGCCTGCCTGGTGTTCCAGACCGAGCAGGCGGCGATCGTGACCGATCCGTTCATCAGCACCGACAACCGGCACGGCGACCGGTTCACCCTGGACGACCTGCCGGACCACATCGACCTGGTGCTGATCACCCACGGCCACCAGGACCACATCGTGCTGGAGACGCTGCTCCAGCTGCGCGGCCGGATCGGCGCCGTGGTGGTGCCGCGCACTTCCCGGGGCAACCTGCCGGACCCGTCGATGGGGCTCTACCTCAAGCACCTGGGCCTGCCGGTGATCGAGGTGGACGACTTCGACGAGGTGGACTTCCCCGGCGGCACGGTGACCGCCACGCCGTTCCTCGGCGAGCACGCCGACCTCGACATCCGGGGCAAGTCGACCTACTGGCTCCGGCTGGCCGGCAAGTCGATCTTCGTGGGCGCCGACTCCTCCGGCATCGACCCGACCCTCTACCGCTACGTGCGGGGCCACCTCGGCAAGGCGGACATCGCCTTCCTCGGCATGGAGTGCGACGGCGCGCCGCTGACCTGGCTCTACAAGGGTCTGCTCACCAAGCCGGTCAGCAAGAAGATGAGCGACTCGCGCAAGCTGTCCGGCTCGAACGCCGCCCAGGCGGGCCAGATCATGACCGAGCTCGGCGCGGACGAGGGCTACATCTACGCGATGGGCGAGGAGAGCTGGCAGGGCCACGTCATGGCCACCACGTACACCGAGGACACCTACCAGCTCAAGCAGATCGAGGAGTTCCTCGGCTGGTGCGCGGACCGGGGGTTGACCGGCGAGCACCTGTTCAACAAGCGCGAATGGCGCTGGTGACGTCCCCACCATGGACTTCCTGACCAGCAACGGGATCCGGCTCGCCTACCAGCGCTCCGGCGCGGGCGAGCCGGTTCTCATGATCATGGGCTCGGACTCGGCCGGGCGGGCCTGGACCATGCACCAGACCCCCGCCCTGCACCGGGCCGGCTACGCCACGGTCGTCTTCGACAACCGGGGTATCCCGCCGTCGGACGCGCCCGCCGGCAAGTACTCGCTGGCCGACCTGGTGGCCGACACCCGGGGCCTCATCGAGGCGCTGGACCTGGCCCCGTGCCGGATCGTCGGCACCTCGCTGGGCGCGATGATCGCACAGGAGCTGGCCATCGACCATCCCGAGCTGGTGCGGTGCGCGGTGCTGGTGGCCACCCGGGGCCGGCTGGACGCGGCCCGGCGGGCCCAGCACGAGGCCGATCTCGCGCTGATCGAGTCGGGGCTGCGGCTGCCCGCCGCGTACGAGGCGGCGCACAAGGTGTTCACCATGTTCTCGCCGGCCACGCTGAACGACGACACCGCCGTGGCCGGCTGGCTGGACCTCTTCGAGCTGTCCGGGGCCGGCCTCACGTCCAGCGGCCAGGCGTGGGCCGACCTGACCGGCGACCGCCGCGCGGCGCTGGGCCGGGTCACCGCCCCGTGCCGGGTGGTCGCCTTCGCCGACGACCTGATCACCCCGCCGCACCTGTGCGCCGAGGTGGCCGAGGCGATCCCCGACTGCGACCTGGTCGAGATCCCCGACTGCGGGCACCTCGGATACCTGGAGCGCCCGGAGGCGCTCAACAGGGCGCTCATCGAATTTTTCGACACCCACTAGCCGCCCGCCGGCCACCCCGGCGACGGCGCGACCACGAAGAAGGTTCCGTGGCCACGATGGACGGCCCAGGCTTGGGCGTGCTCGGCCTCCGCGTCGAGAATCTGGTTGAACCGCAGAAGATCAAACCCGGCACGGTACGCCGGATCCTGCCGTACGCCCTGCGCTACCGCTGGTCGCTGCTGGTGGTGCTGCTGACCACGATCGTCGAGTCGGTCATCACGGTGGCGAGCCCGCTGCTGCTCAAGATGATCATCGATAACGGCATCATCCCCGGCCGGAAGTCGGTGGTGGTCGGGCTGGCCGCGCTGGTCGCCGGCCTGGCACTGGTCAACGTCGTGGCGATCTACGCGCAGACCTGGTTCTCCGGGCGGGTCGGGCAGGGGCTCATCTACGACCTGCGCACCAAGGTCTTCGCGCACGTGCAGCGGCAGCCGCTGGCGTTCTTCACCCGTACCCAGACCGGGTCGCTGGTCAGCCGGCTCAACACCGACGTGGTCGGCGCCGAGCAGGCGGTCACCTCGCTGCTGTCCCAGACGGTCTCCACGGTGCTGACCCTGGTCCTGGTGCTGGTCGCCATGTTCTGGCTGTCGTGGCCGCTCACCGTGGCGGCGCTGGTGCTCATCCCGATCTTCTTCCTCCCCGGCAAGCTGGTCGCCGGGCGGCTGGAGCGGCTGGCCCGCGGCGGCATGCAGATCGACGCCGAACTGGGCTCGATGATGGCCGAGCGGTTCAACGTCTCCGGCGCCATGCTGGTCAAGCTCTACGGCCGCCCCGCCGAGGAGGAGAAGAGCTTCTCCGGCAAGGCCGCCCGGGTCCGCGACATCGCCATCTCGATGGCGGTGCACGGCCGGATCCTGTTCATCCTGGCCACCCTGCTCGCCACGGTCACCACCGCGCTGGTGTACGGCTTCGGCGGCAGCCTGGTGATCGACGGCCGCCTCGGCGTCGGCACCCTGGTCGCCATGGTGGCCCTGCTGCTCCAGCTGTACGGCCCGATCAACCAGCTCACCAACATCCAGGTCGACGTGATGACCGCCCTGGTCAGCTTCGACCGGGTCTTCGAGGTGCTCGACCTCAAGCCGCTCATCGCCGAGCGCCCCGGCGCCCGGGACCTGCCGGCCACCTCGGCCGGCACCGCCCCGGACGTGGAGTTCGACCAGGTGACATTCCGCTACCCCGCGGCCGACGAGGTCTCCCTGGCCTCGCTGGAGACCATCTCGCTGCCCGGCCGCGAGAAGGGCGGCAGCACCCAGATCCTCACCGACGTGAGCTTCGTGGCGCCGGCGGGCGCGCTGACCGCGCTGGTCGGGCCGTCCGGCGCCGGCAAGACCACCATCACCCACCTGGTGCCCCGGCTCTACGACCCCAGCGCGGGCACGGTGCGGATCGGCGGGCACGACGTCCGCGAGCTGACCCTGCGCTCGCTCGGCGACACGATCGGCGTGGTCACCCAGGACGCGCACCTGTTCCACGACACCATCCGGGCCAACCTGCTCTACGCCCGCCCGGACGCCACCGAGCGCGAGCTGGTCGAGGCGTGCGAGGCGGCCAGGATCTGGGAGCCCATCTCGGAGCTGCCCGACGGGCTGGACACCGTGGTCGGCGACCGCGGCTACCGGCTCTCCGGCGGCGAGAAGCAGCGCCTCGCGGTGGCCCGGCTGCTGCTGAAGTCCCCGCCCATCGTGGTCCTCGACGAGGCGACCGCCCACCTGGACTCCGAATCCGAGGCGGCCATCCAGCGGGCGCTGAAGACCGCGCTGGCCGGGCGTACCTCACTGGTCATCGCACACCGCCTCTCCACCATCCTGGACGCCGACCAGATCCTGGTCATCGACGCCGGCCGGATCCAGGAGCGCGGCACGCACGAGGAACTGCTCGCCCTCGACGGCCTCTACGCCGAGCTGTACCACACCCAGTTCGCCCACCAGCGCGGCGCCGACCCCGATCCCCTCCTCCCCGCCGCCCAGTCCGCCTGACCACCGCCCTCACGCGGCCCCGGCCCCTTCGGGCCGGGGCCGCCGCACATCCCCACGCCTCCCCAGCTGACTGATCAGGAGCTTTGCGTCAAGAAGCGGGGCCCAAGGCCGCACCTCTTGGTCAACCTCGCGCCTCACGCCCAGGTCGGGTCCGGCGCGAATGCGCGGACACCGCACTGGTGTCTGGGCCCTGGGCCGATCGACGGAGACGCCTGGATCACGGCCGAGCGCCGGCCGCCGCGGCCACCGCCGTCCGGTGCCGCGCGACCGACGACGAACGAGGGTGGGACGACCCGTTCACCCCCCGGACATGGTGACGCCCGGGGCCGCTGGGTGCGGTCCCGGGCGGGAGGTGGCGGGCCGGGGGGCCCGCCGTCGGGGGTCAGTCGGCGATGAGGCGGTCCCGCTCCACCGCCTCGTACAGGGCGCGGATGTTGCGGCTGCCGAAGCCGCGCGAGCCGCGCCGCTGGATGAGCTCGTAGAAGAGGGTGTTCGCCTCGTACGGCGACCGGGTGAAGAGCTGGAGCAGGTAGCCCCACTCGTCCCGGTCGGCCAGCACGTTGGTCTCGCGGAGCTGGGTGATCTCCTCGGTCATCCCGGTGAACCGGTCGGCGAGCATCTCGTAGTAGGCGTCCGGGGTGTTGAGGAACTCCACGCCCAGGGCGCCGTACTCGCGTACCGCGGGGACGATCTCGTCGACCAGGAAGGCGAGGTGCTGCACGCCGGGGCCGCCGTTGCGGCCGAGGAACGCGTCGAGCTGCCCCGGGCTCTTGGTCGGGTCCGGCGCGACCAGGGTGAAGGTCACCTCGCCGGAGGCGCCGCGGACCACGATGGAGTCCATCGCCTGGTCCCCCACCGCCACGTACTCGCTGAAGTACCGGTGCAGCCCGAGGGCCGCGCCGTAGTAGTCGGCGTGCTGTTCCAGGGTGCCGCCGGCCAGGCAGACCGCCACGTGGTCGAGCTTCCGGATCCGGCCGACGGGGCCGTCCGGGGCGGTTGACGGCGTCCAGTCGCCGATCGCCGGCAGCCGGTCGGCCAAGCCGCCGGTGGCGGGCAGCAGCGTGTGGCCGACGTCGCCGAATCCGGTGACCACCGGGTGGCCCCGGAAGGAGCGGCTCACGGTGGCGCCGGCCGCCGCGGCGGCCTCGACGGTGGCGTCCACGTCGTCACAGGTCAGCGCGATGTCGGCGATGCCGTCGCCGTGCCCGTCGAGGAACTTCCAGGTCTTCGGCCCGGCGGTGACGATGATCTTCACGGTGCCCTGCCGGAGCAGGGTGGAGCGGGTGTCGTCCACCGCGGACTCGGCGACCTGCCGGAATCCGAAGCGGGAGACGAAGTAGTCGACCGCGGACTGCTGATCGCCCACGTACAGCTCGACGTATTCAATCTCTCGTGCAACCACGGAGCTTCCTTTCGCAGCCGGGGATGGCGGAAGGGGACGGGTCCACGCCGACACGGCAGGGACCGCCGACCATCACCAAGAGGGGTTTCCGTCCGCCGGGCCGGAGGCCGGCGCGAGCGCGGCAGCCGTTGCCCCGCCGGACGGAGCCGAGGCCGAGAGCTGCCCGTTTCCTACGCACGGTCACTATGGCCCACCGTTACGGCGTCCATCAACGCGCCGCCGTCGGGCCGGTCACGGGCCCCGAGGGGGCCGGCTGTTCGACTGCGCCCCGCCGTCAGTTGGACACCCGGCGCGACCGGCCACTGTGCCCGGTCGCCGGTCCGCGCCCGATTGATCGGGGCAGGAAGCGGTGCCACAGTACGATCCGCGCCGCCGCAGGAGTGCCGACGCGGTGCCGAGACCGGTCGGCCCGGGCGCCCCGCGGCCCGCGCCTCGACCCCGCTTCCCCGACCCGCCCCGACGGCCCCGTGCCGCCGACCCGTTCGGGGAGGACCCGCCGTCCGACAGGAGAGGGTGACCGACATGACCACGGTCGTGTGCCGTCCGCGCAGCAAGCCCCGCATGTGGGGATGGACATTCCGATGACCACCACGCTCAGCGCCCCCGAGCAGGGCGTCCTCCGCCTCCCCGCCGCCCGCCCCCGCAGCCGCCCGGCCGCGCCGCCGGCGGCCCGGATCACCGGGGTCGGCACCGCGGTGACCGCCGACTCGTACAGCCAGCGGGAGCTGCTCGACATCTTCGACATCACCGACCCGCGGATCCGGTCGGTCTTCCTCAACAGCGCCATCGACCGCCGGCACCTCACCCTGCCGCCCCGGGACGCCGCCGGCGCGGTGCTCCCCGAGAGTCAGGGCGCGCTGCTGGCCAAGCACCGGCGGCTGGCCGTCGAGATGGGCGCGAACGCCGTACGCGAGTGTCTCGCCCGTATCGGCGCCGATCCGCGCGACATCGACTACCTGTGCTGCGTCACCACCACCGGCTTCCTCACCCCGGGGCTGAGCGCCTTCCTCATCCGGGAGCTGGGCATCGAGGTCCGCTGCCACCGGGTGGACGTGGTGGGCATGGGCTGCAACGCCGGCCTGAACGCCCTCGGCGGGACGGCCGCCTGGTCCGCCGCCCACCCCGGACGGCTCGCCCTGATGGTGTGCACGGAGGCGTGCTCCGCCGCGTACGTGATCGACGGGAGCATGCGCACGGCGGTGGTCAACAGCCTGTTCGGCGACGGCGCGGCCGCGATCGCCCTGGTCGCCCCGGCGGACGGCGACGCCGCCGCGGAGCCGGCCGGGCCGCGGATCCTGTCGTTCGCCAGTCACCTGATCACCGACGCCATGGGCGCCATGCGCTACGACTGGGACGACGACCAGCACAAGTTCAGCTTCTACCTGGACCCGGACATCCCCTACGTGGTCGGCGCGCACGCGGAGCGGGTCGTCGACCGGCTCCTCGGCGGGCACCACCTGCGCCGCAGCGACATCCGGCACTGGCTGGTGCACTCCGGCGGCAAGAAGGTGATCGACGCGGTCCGGGTCAACCTCGGGCTGTCCCGGCACGACGTCCGGCACACCATCGGCGTGCTGCGTGACCACGGCAACCTGTCGAGCGGTTCGTTCCTCTTCTCCTACCGGCGGCTGATCGAGGAGGGCGTGGTGCGGCGTGGCGACCACGGCGTCATGATGACCATGGGTCCGGGCTCCACCATCGAGACGGCGCTGGTGCAGTGGTGACCGCGCCGACCGCGAACGGCTTCGCGGAGACGAGCCCCGAGCCGGACCTGCCGACGCTGCGCGTCGACGGCGCCGCTCCCCTGACCGCCGAGGCGGTCGCCGCGCTGCGCGACCTCTGCGACCGGGTGGAGGACCGGGGTGACCGGCTGGTCGTGCTGCACCTGTCGGGCGCGCCCGGCCCGGGCTGGGCCGACGACCTGACCGTCGCCCTGGTCAGTCGCTGGGAACGCGAGCTGCGCCGGTTGGAGTGCCTGCCGGCGACCTCGGTGGCGGTGGCGCACGGTGACTGCGGCGGCGCGGCACTGGACGCGCTGCTCGCCACCGACCACCGGATCGCCGCCGGCCCGGCCCGGCTGGTGCTGCCGCTGGTCACCGGCGTGACGTGGCCGGGCATGGCCGTCTACCGGCTCACCCAGCAGTGCGCCGACCGGGCCGCGGTCCGCCGGGCGGTCCTGCACGGTACGCCGCTGGACACCGCCACCGCCCTGGCCGGGCACCTGCTCGACGAGGTGACCGACGACGTCCCCGCGGCGCTCGCCGC
>NZ_MUYZ01000247.1:0-10427 GCF_003013775.1 Micromonospora sp. MH33 | reverse complement strand
GCGGCGCCGTGCCGTCGAGCCGGCGGGCCAGCCCGGCCCCGTAGGCCGCGCCGACGAGGAGCGGCAGCAGGGTCAACAGACCGTGCACCCCCCGCCCGGCCAGCAGGGCCGCCACGCCGAGGCCGGTGAGGTGCGGCCGGTCGACGGTGGGCCCGCGCAGGCCGAGCCGGACCAGTTCGACGGCGAGCGCGAAGAGCACCGGCGCGGCCAGCATCGCCCAGCGGGAGCGGCTCGACCAGCCGGCCAGCAGCCCGACGGCGAGGCTGACCACGATCGAGGCGAGCGCGGTGCCGACCGTGCCCGGCCCGCGCGGGGTCCACCAGCCCGCCACCACTCCCCAGATCGCCGGCAGGGCCGGCGCGAGGAGGATCCGCACCCGCATGGTGATCTCCCATCGTCCCTGGACCGTCCACCCTAGCCACCACGAGCGCGCTGCGTGGTCCCGCGAACACGGGCGGTGCCGGGAGAAATGCCGCGCCCGGCGGCGGCCCGGCGGGATACCGTGCCGGGTCGCGAACCCGTGACCCCGACGGACAGGCCCGAACGGTGACCCAGCAACTGACGCCCCCGACCACCGGAACCCGCACCTCGCTGTGGCGCAGCCGGGACTTCCTGCTGCTGTGGAGCGGCCAGACGGTCAGCGAGGTGGGCACCCGGATCTCCGGGGTGGCGGTGCCGCTGCTCGCCGCGGGCGTGCTCGACGCCACCGTGTTCCAGGTCTCGCTGCTCACCTTCCTGGCCTGGCTGCCGTACCTCTTCTTCTCGCTGCCGGCCGGGATGCTGGCCGACCGGGTCGACCAGCGGCGGCTGATGATCGGGTGCGACCTGGGTCGCGCGGCGCTGCTGCTGTCCGTGCCGGTGGTCGCCCTCGCCGGCCACCTCACGCTGGCCTTTTTGTACGCGGTGGTCGGGCTCTCCGGCGTGCTGACCGTGGCGTTCACGGTGGCCTACCGGAGCCTGCTGCCCGCGCTCGTCCCGCCGGAGCGGCTGACCTCGGCCAACGCGCGGCTGGAGGTGAGCGAGAACCTGGCCCAGCTGGCCGGGCCCAGCGCGGGCGGCGTCCTCGTCGGGCTGCTCGGCGCGGCGCGCACCTTCGTGGCCGACGCCGCCAGCTTCCTGGCCAGCGCGGTCACGCTGCTGCTGATCCGGCACCGCCCGTCGCCGCACACCGAGGGCCGGGTGCCGGTCCGGGCGGCGCTGACCGAGGGGCTCGGTTTCATCCGCCGGCAGCGGATCCTCGCCCTGGTGCTCGCCTGCACCGCCACCTCGAACTTCTTCGTCATGGCCGCCCAGGCCATCGAGGTGCCGTACCTGCTGCGCGTGCTGCACGCCGCCCCGGCCACCATCGGCCTCCTGTTCAGCCTGGGTTCGGTCGGCGGGCTGCTGGCCGGCGTGCTGGCCGGACGGGTCACCGCGCTGCTCGGCGGCGCCCGGACCATCTGGGTGTCGATGGCCGCGCCCGGCCCGCTCTACCTGCTGATGCCGCTGGCCCGGCCCGGCTGGGGCACCCTGCTCTACGCGGTCGGCACGGCGGCGTTCGCGGCCAACGCGGTGCTGTTCAACGTGGCGGCCATGTCCTACCGGCAGCGGGTCACCCCGGCCCGGCTGCTCGGCCGGGTCAACGCCGCGTTCCTGTGGATCTGCTACGGCGTGATCCCGCTCGGCGCCCTGCTCGGCGGCGCCCTCGGCACCCGGCTCGGGCTACGGCCGGCGCTGCTGGTCTGCGTGCTCGGCATGTGGGCCGCGGCGCTGTTCGTGGTCTGTTCCCCGTTGCGCCGGATGCGGGACTTCGCGACACCCTGAAAAGAGGCAAGATTTTTCCCGGGCCGCTGTCGAATCCGGCCGCGCCCGTCCGTCGGTGAGACGGAAGAGGGAAACGACAACCCCAAGGAGAGACCGATGGCCCAGTACGCAGTCCTCGTCTACTCGCCCGCGCCGGCCGACCCGATGGACCTGACCCCGGACTACGTGGCCCTGCTGGAGCGGTACGGGGACCAGGTCGCCGAACTGGGCGGCCAGGTCCTCACGGGCTTCGCGCTGCAGCCGAGCACCACGGCCACGGCGATCCGCGGCGACGTGGTCACCGACGGCCCGTTCATCGAGGCCAAGGAGGTCGTCGCCGGCTTCTTCATCCTGGAGGCGCCCGACCTGGACGTGGCCCTGAAGATCGCCAAGCTGAACCCGGCCACCATCGACGGCGGCGTCGAGGTCCGGCCGCTCTTCCAGCCGCCGGCCGAGTGAGCGACGCGGCCACGGTCGCCGCCGAACGCGCCGTGGCGGACGCGCACCGTCGCGAGTGGGCCTTCGTGCTCGCCGCGACGGCGCGCGTCGCCGGCGACCTCGACGTGGCGGAGGAGTGCGTGCAGGACGCGTACCTGGCCGCGCTGGCCGCCTGGGCGCGGGACGGCGTACCCGACAAGCCGGGCGCCTGGCTGACCGCCACGGCGAAGCGCAAGGCGCTCGACGTGCTGCGCCGGGAGAAGGTGTTCCGGTCCAAGATGCCCCTGCTCGTCGAACCGGCGGAGGCCGAGATGACGGAGGAGCCCGGCGGGGACGCGGTCCCCGACGACCGGCTGCGGCTGGTCTTCACCTGCTGCCACCCGGCGCTCGCCCGGGAGGCCCAGGTGGCGCTGACCCTGCGCCTGGTCTGCGGGGTGGCCACCGGCGACATCGCCCGGGCCTTCCTCGTCACCGAGACGACCATGGCGGCCCGGGTCACCCGGGCCAAGAAGAAGATCGCCGCGGCGCGGATCCCGTACCGGGTGCCGGACGCCGCCGAGTTGCCCGAACGGCTCGACGCCGTGCTCACCGTGATCCACCTGCTCTTCACCACCGGGCACACCGCGCCGACCGGGGCCGGCCTGGTCCGCGCCGACCTGGTCGACCGGGCGGCGCACCTGACCCGGATGCTGCTCGCCCTGATGCCCGACGAGCCGGAGGTACGCGGGCTGCTCGCCCTGCTGCTGCTCAGCGACGCCCGCCGGGCCACCCGCACCGATGCCGACGGGCGGCTGCTGGTGCTGGAGGAGCAGGACCGGTCCCGGTGGGACCGGGCGGCCATCGCCGAGGGCAACCAACTGGTCCTGGGCGCGTTCCGCACCGGCCGGGTCGGCCGGTACGCCCTCCAGGCCGCCATCGCGTCGCTGCACGCGGTCGCCCCCAGCTACGCCGCCACCGACTGGCCCCAGGTGGTACGCCTCTACGACGAGCTGCTGAAACGCTGGGCGTCCCCGGTGGTCGCGCTGAACCGGGCCGTGGCGGTGTCCATGGTCGACGGCCCGGCGGCGGCCCTGGCCGAGGTCGACGCCCTGGCCGCCGACCCCCACCTGGCCGGCTACCACTACCTCCCGGCCATCCGCGCCGACCTCCTCCGCCGCCTCGACCGCCCACGGGAGGCCGCCCACGCCTACCGGGCGGCGCTGGACCTGGTCGACAACGAAGCCGAACGCGCCTTCCTCACCACCCGCCTCACCGAGGTCGACCCCGCACCTTGATCAGGAAGTTGTTGCCCGCCACTCCGGCGTTGCGGGACACCAACTTCATGATCGACGGGTGGTGGGGGCCTGCCGGCGTGCCTGGGTGACGGTGCGGTGGGTGTCGACCCAGGCGATCAGGGCGGTGCGGAGGCGGGGGGACGTCACCGGTTCGCCGCGGCGGCGGGCCGCGAGCTGATCGATCAGCCAGGTTGGGGCGGCGGCCGCCTCGACGGCGCGGGTCTTGGTGAGCAGGTTGCCGTGGTGGAGCGCGTGCCGGCCGCGGGCCATCGAGGTGAGACCGAGGTCGGCGAGGGTGGGATCCAGCCACAGCCACGGTCGCCGGGCGGCCCAGGCCCAGTAGCCGGTGAGCTCGGCGCGGGCGGCGGCCCGCACGTCGTCGTCGCTCATCGGCGGGAACGCCTCGCCGGGTGTGCGGCCGAAGACGGCGTACCCGTGCCGGACCAGCTCCGCCCGGGTGATCCCGGACAGGATGCGCTGGACGAGCTGCCCGTGCGTCCACGTCGGATGCTTCCGGTGGACGTCCGGGATGGTGGCGCTGTCGACGTAGACGCAGCCCAGGTGCAGCCCGGCGGCGCTGCCCGCGTCGAGGCGACGGTGCACGGTGGCGAGCGCGGCCTCCCGGGCGGCGTCGACCGGGCCGGCGGTCAGCGCGACCAGGTCGAGATCGCTGACGCCGGGCCGGTAGTCGCCCGTCGCCAACGACCCCGCCACCAGCAGGTCGGAGACCCAGCCGAGGGCCCCGAGTTCACCGGCGAATTCATCGACGACCGGCAGCCGCACCATGACCTCCCCTCCCCGCCTCGGGCGGCGGTGATTCCTGGACACTTACCGTTCACCACGACCGGGCACGGCGGGCGGGGCTCTGCGGCATCGGCTCTACCCGAACCAGGTGATCGCCTGGCCGTGTCCCCGGGTCCAGGCCAGCGGCTTACCGTCCAGCGCCAGCACGTTGTGGAACCCGCCGGCCGGCGGATCCGGCAGCGCGGCGTACGGCAGCACGTCGGGGTCCTCGTTGGCGATCCAGTGCCCGGGCAGCCCGCGTACGACCTCGGCGAACGCCTCCCGCCCGGGTGGCGGCACCTGGTACAGCACCGAGGTGTGGAACACCACCAGGGTCGCGTCGCGGGGCGCCCGCGCGGCCAGCGCCGGCAGGTCCTCCACGAGGTCACCCCGGACCAGCCGCGGCGGGTCGGCGGCGGCGACGGCCGACGCGGCCCGCAACCGCTCGCGGCGGTGCCCGTGCTCCGGCCAGATGAGCGCGTCCAGCCACGCCACGTCGGCCGGGTCGGTCACGTCGAGCGGGTTGAGGTCCAGGCCGGCCCGCCACACCACCTCGGGCCGGCGGGCCGGGGGCGCCGTCCCGCTGATCGCGCAGTCGAGGACCGGTTCACCCGTGCCGAGCGGGTGGTCGCCGTAACGGTAGGCGTACCGGTCGGGGTAGAGACACAGGCCCGCGGAGGCGCCGACCTCCAGCAGAGCGAGGGGCTGCGGCAGCGCCGCCAGCACCGGCAGGAGTACGGCACACCGGCCCGGCTCGTTGGTCTGCGTGGCCCGGACCCGGAGCTCCGCCTCGACGGCCGGCCAGTTCGCCAGCGCGTACCCCCGGAAGGCGGCCGGATCGGTGACGGGACCGCCGAGCAGCCGGACCACGGCGTAGAGCAGGTTCGGCTGGCGCTTGGCCGGCGGCAGGGTGTCGAGCCGGGCCAGCAGCTCGTCGTCGCGGGAAACCGCCTCCGACAGCCGCTCGTACGCGGGCGACACCCCGCGCGCCTCCCGGGCGGCGAAGGTGGCGTAGCGGTCCGCAGTGGTCATGGCCCGAGCATCCCAGCCGGAGGCCGTCGCGGGCGACGTGAGATTCGCCCCTCCCCCCGAGCTGGGCGTGAAAAGCCGCGAGCGCGGCAGGGAGATCCCTGCCGCGCTCGCGAGCGGTCGTACGTCAGCTGCAGCCGCTGGTGGAGCCGCAGCCCTCACAGACGTAGCAGCTACCGGCGGGCCGCATCTTGGTGCCGCAGGTGAAGCAGAGCGGCGCGTCCGCGGCCTTGCCGATCACGGCCTCCAGCAGTTCGGTGCTGGAGCCCACCGACGGCGCCGGCTTGGCGGCGGCCACCTCGGCCACCTCCTGCTTCGGCTGGGCCAGCGGGCCGGTCTTCGGCTCGGGCGCCTCGACCGGGGCGGAGGCGGCCATCGCGGTGAGGTCCGCACCGCTCGCCTCCGCCTCCGCCTCGGCCGCGAGCTGGGCGGCCCGCTCCTTGGCGGTGAAGATGCCCAGCTCCGCGCGGCGCTCGTACGGCAGGAAGTCCAAGGCCAGGCGACGGAAGATGTAGTCCATCACCGAGGCCGCCATGCGCACGTCCGGGTCGTCGGTCATGCCGGCCGGCTCGAAGCGCATGTTGGTGAACTTGCTGACGTACGTCTCCAGCGGGACGCCGTACTGGAGACCGATGGAGATGGCCACCGAGAAGGCGTCCATCACGCCGGCCAGGGTCGAGCCCTGCTTCGACATCTTGAGGAAGACCTCGCCGAGGCCGTCGTCCGGGTAGGACGAGGCGGTGAGGTAGCCCTCCGCGCCGCCGACGGAGAACGAGATGGTCTCCGACGGGCGCTTCTTCGGCAGCCGCTTGCGGACCGGCCGGTATTCCACGACCTTCTCCACGACCTTCTCGACCTCGGCGGCCGGAGCCTGGGTCTCGGCGACGGCCTTGTTCGACTTGGCCACCGAGAGCGGCTGGCCGACCTTGCAATTGTCCCGGTAGATCGCCAGCGCCTTGAGGCCGAGCTTCCAGCCCTCGAAGTAGATCTTCTCGACGTCCTCGACGGTGGCCTGCTCGGGCATGTTGACCGTCTTGGAGATGGCGCCGGAGACGAACGGCTGGATCGCCGCCATCATCCGCACGTGGCCCATCGGCGCGATCGACCGCTCACCCATCGCGCAGTCGAAGACCGGGTAGTGCTCGGGCTTCAGGCCCGGGGCGTCCACCACGTGGCCGTGGTCGGCGATGTGCTCGATGATCGCCTCGACCTGCTCCTCGGGGTAGCCGAGGCTGCGCAGGGCACGCGGCACGGTCTGGTTGACGATCTGCATCGAGCCGCCGCCGACCAGCTTCTTGAACTTGACCAGCGCCAGGTCCGGCTCCACGCCGGTCGTGTCGCAGTCCATCATGAAGCCGATGGTGCCGGTGGGAGCCAGCACGCTGGCCTGCGAGTTACGCCAGCCGTTCTTGTCACCGATCTTGTTGCCGAGCGTCCACTGCTTGGTGGCCTCACGCTGGACGGCGGTGGCCACGGTGCCGGTCGGCCTGATGGCGTCGTTGGCAGCGGCGTGCTTGCGCATGACCCGCTTGTGCGGCTCCGCGTTGCGGGCGTAACCGTCGTACGGGCCGACGACGCCGGCCAGCTCGGCGGAGCGGCGGTAGGCGGTGCCGGTCATGAGCGAGGTGATCGCCGCGGCGACCTCCCGGCCCTGCTCCGAGTCGTACGGGAGGCCGGAGGCCATCAGCAGCGCGCCCAGGTTGGCGTAGCCGATGCCGAGCTGCCGGTAGGCGCGGCTGGTTTCACCGATCTTCTCGGTCGGGAAGTCGGCGAAGCAGATCGAGATGTCCATCGCGGTGATGACGAACTCGACCGACTTGACGAACTTCTCCACCTCGAAGCCGCCGTCGGCGCGCATGAACTTCATCAGGTTCAGCGACGCCAGGTTGCAGGAGGAGTTGTCCAGGTGCAGGTATTCCGAGCACGGGTTCGACGCGGTGATCCGCCCTGTCTCCGGGCAGGTGTGCCAGTCGTTGATGGTGTCGTCGTACTGGAGGCCGGGGTCGGCGCACTCCCAGGCCGCCTGGGAGATGCTGCGGAACAGCTTCTTGGCGTCGATGGTCTCGATGACCTGGCCGTCGAGGCGGCCGCGCAGGTCGAAGCCGCCGCCGTTCTCCACCGCGGTCATGAACTCGTCGGAGACCCGGACCGAGTTGTTGGCGTTCTGGTACTGCACGCTGACGATGTCGGCGCCGCCCAGGTCCATGTCGAAGCCGGCGTCCCGCAGCGCGCGGATCTTGTCCTCCTCGCGCGCCTTGGTGACCACGAACTCCTGGATGTCCGGGTGGTCCACGTCGAGGATGACCATCTTGGCCGCCCGCCGGGTGGCGCCGCCGGACTTGATGGTCCCCGCGCTGGCGTCCGCGCCGCGCATGAAGCTGACCGGGCCGGAGGCGTTGCCGCCGGAGGAGAGCAGTTCCCGGGAGGAGCGGATCCGGGAGAGGTTGACGCCGGAGCCGGAGCCGCCCTTGAAGATCAGCCCCTCCTCCTTGTACCAGTCCAGGATCGAGTCCATCGAGTCGTCGACGGCCAGGATGAAGCAGGCGCTGACCTGCTGCGGCGACGGCGTGCCGACGTTGAACCAGACCGGCGAGTTGAAGCTGAACACCTGGTGCAGCAGCATCCAGGTCAGCTCGTGCGCGAACACCTCGGCGTCGGCCGGGGTGGCGAAGTAGCCGTACTCCTCACCGGCGGTGCGGTAGGTGCTGACCACCCGGTCGATGAGCTGCTTGAGCGACCACTCCCGCTCCGGGGTCCCCACCGCGCCCCGGAAGTACTTGGTGGTCACGATGTTGGCCGCGTTGACCGACCAGGACTCGGGGAACTCCACCCCGCGCTGCTCGAAGTTGATCGAACCGTCCCGCCAGTTCGTCATCACGACGTCGCGGCGCTCCCAGGTGACCTCGTCGTAGGGATGCACCCCCTCGGTCGTCCAGACGCGCTCGATCTTCAGCCCTGTCCCGGCCTTGTTCCGTGACTTGCTGGTCGTCACGCCTCGCCCCCCTCGTCAGCGCGGTCACCCACCGCGCGTCGTCAAACTGTCAGAAATCCGTGAAACTCAACTGGTCGCGCCGGCGGCCTCGACCGCCCCGGCGCCCTCCCGGGCGCGCGCGGCGGCCCGCAGCGTCTCGATCTCGCGCTCGAAGTCGGCGAGCGAGTCGAAGGAGCGGTAGACGCTGGCGAACCGCAGGTACGCCACCTCGTCGAGGTCGCGCAGCGGCCCGAGGATGGCCAGCCCGACCTCGTTGCTGGGGATCTCGGCGGCCCCCTTGGCCCGGACGGTCTCCTCCACCTTCTGCGCGAGCAGCGCGATGGAGTCGTCGTCGACCGGCCGGCCCTGGCACGCCTTGCGCACCCCACCGATGATCTTGGTGCGGCTGAACGGCTCGGTCACCCCGCTGCGCTTGACCACCGCGAGCACCGCCTCCTCGACGGTGGTGAACCGCTTGCCGCACTCCGGGCAGGACCGCCGCCGCCGGATGAGCTGGCCGTCGTCGGCCTCCCGCGAGTCGACCACCCGGGAGTCGGCGTGCCGGCAGTACGGACACCGCATCGCCTGACCTCCTTCTTTCGACCGCGGCCCACCGGCCGCCTCCGGGCACGCCTCAGCGCGGCGGTGCCACCTCTCGATGGCCCCCGCCGGGTCGGCGGTGCGGGAGTGCGGTCGGTAACCGGACCCAACCTGTAGGCGACTTACGCCCATGTAACCACAACATCTAGGGGTCGACCGTATGCCGTCCCACTAGCGAGGTCAAGTTGAACCGCGTGTCCGGCGCGTCATCAGAATCACTCACCCGTGCCACCCCGTCCCCGGCATACCGAGGAACCCAACGGCCGGGCGCCGCCGGGGTCACGGGCCGCCGGGATGGAACATGCGTTCGAGAGCGACGTACCATTTATCAGAACACGCGTTCGGAAATCCAGGATTTGAGGGCGACACGCCGACAACAGGTCGTACAGATGTTTGAAAATGGCCGATCTCACCTATACGGTCAACAACGACCGGGCGCGGCGGATCGCGGCGGACCGGTCGGCAGCACCACCTGAGCACGCACCACGAGCCGACGAGGCACCCAGCGCCGACCAGGGAGGGACGGACGTGACCGAGGACCGGGCCAGCCGGCAGAAGAACCCGCAGCCGATCGACGGGGCGGGTCCGCCGGCGACCCGTCGACCCCGCACCGCGCGCAGCCGGGCGGCCCAGCCCGGCGTGCGTCCGGTCACCCCGGTGGTCAGCAGCTTCCCCGACCCGACGACGGTCGACCTCACGGCCCGGCAGCGCCGGATCCTGGAGTTCATCCGCACCTGGGTGGAGCGCCACGGCTACCCGCCGAGCGTGCGCGAGATCGGCGAGGCGGTCGGCCTGGTCTCCCCGTCCAGCGTCGCCTACCAGCTCAAGGAGCTGGAGAAGAAGGGCTTCCTGCGCCGCGACCCGAACCGGCCGCGCGCCGTGGACGTCCGGGCCCCGGGCGACATCGACGACGAGGCGGCCCGCGCGCAGCGCCCCGCCCCGGCGTACGTGCCGATGCTGGGCCGGATCGCCGCCGGTGGCCCGATCCTCGCCGAGCAGGCGGTGGAGGACATCTTCCCCCTCCCCCGCGAGCTGGTCGGTGAGGGCGAGGTCTTCATGCTCCAGGTCAAGGGCGACTCGATGCTCGACGCGGCGATCTGCGACGGCGACTGGGTGGTGGTCCGGCAGCAGCCGACCGCCGAGGTCGGCGACATCGTTGCGGCCATGCTCGACGGCGAGGCGACCGTGAAGACCTACCGGCGGCGCGACGGGCACGTCTGGCTGATGCCGCAGAACCCGGCCTTCGACCCGATCCCGGGCGACGACGCCACCATCATGGGTCGCGTGGTCGCCGTGCTGCGCCGCATCTGAGACGAGAAGGAAAAAGGGGTGACCGCCGGTCCGGCGGTCACCCCTTTTCCGTGCGTTCAGTAGCGGTCCCCCCGGTACTCCCGGCCGCCGCCGGAGAACTGGCCGTACTGCTGGCCCCGGTCGCCGTAGCCGCCGTCGCGACGGCCGTCGCGCGGATCCCGGCGGTCGTGCTCCCGGCGCGGCGGTTCGGCGCGCCCCGGGCCGTAGCCGCCACCGCCGCCCGGCCGGCCGCCGTAGCC
>NZ_MUYZ01000246.1:0-10438 GCF_003013775.1 Micromonospora sp. MH33 | reverse complement strand
CGGAGCCGCCGGAGCCGCCGCTGCCGTCACCGGAGCCGCCCTGGCCGCCGGTGATGACGATGCGGGCGGTGTTGTTCGTCGGGTTCGACTCGGTGGAGGAGGTCGCGCCGTCGACCACGATCGTGCCGTCGGTGCCCGGAGCTGACTTGATCTTCAGCTTGACGGTGGCCTTGATCCGGCCGTAGCCGGAGGCGACGCTGGGGAACTCGCTCGGCGACCAGGTCGGGGCCCGACGGGACCACCGTGACCGGGAAGCTGGTCGTGTTGTCGCCGGTGTTGGCGTCGTCCTCCGCGCCGGCGATGGTGACGGTGACCGAGCCCGCGTCGCCGGGCGTGGCGCCCGTGCGGCTGGCCAGCGACACCGGGTAGACGGTGGTGACCTGTCCGGCCGCGAGACTGCCCACCATGCAGGTGACCTTGGCGTCGGCGAGCTTGCAGGTGTCGTCCCAGTCCGACACGGAGGCGGTGACCGCGTCGGAGAGCTTGCTCAGGTCGAGGGTGACGGTCACCGCGGTCGCGTCGGCCTCGCCGTAGTTGTAGACGATGTCCCGTGCGAAGAGGCCGCTCCAGACCCTGGGCGATGTCAGACCCGTCGATTAGAATGTATGTACTAATCGAGCTTTTGACCTGGGAGGATGCTCGTGATCGCGCCCACCTCCGCCCCTGTCACCCCCTACGCCACCCTCCTCGGGTTCACCCGCTACGTGGACCGCACCGGACCCACCAAGGCCACCTTCGTCGGCGGCCTGCGCAAGCAGCGGGCGAGCCGGCACGGCTTCAACCCGCACGGCCAGTTCGTCAAGGCGCTCAAGGCCGACGTCGCCTTCCACACCGGCGGGACGCACCTGGCCCAGGTCGCCGACCTGGTCAAGCCGCGCTGGCGCCCGCTCTACGAGGCTCTGGTGCCCGGCGCGACCGACTGGCTGCACTCGCTCGGCGAGCCGGCCGGCGTCGACCTGGCCCAGACCCGCGACGCGCTGGCCATGCTGGGCGACCTGCCCGTGAAGATCAACCCACAGTTCGGCGTGCGCTACGCCGACGGCCGCGCCGAGGCGATCCGGCTGCACTTCGACGAGGCCCCGCCGAGTGAGGAGACCACCCTGGCAACGCTGCACCTGATGGCCCGGCACATGGACGCGGTCCTGCCGCACGCCGAGCCGGTGCTGGTCGACGTCCGGCGCGGCGAGTCCCACCGGATGCCGGCCGACGTCAAGCCGGAGCAGGTCGAGCAGTGGCTCGCCGGCGAGGCCGCCGCGTTCCGCGCCATCTGGTCCACCGCCGCCTGACCCGGCGGGCCGCGCCCGGCGCCGTCACTGGTGCCGGGCGCGGTGCAGCAGGTACGCGGTGACCAGCCCACCGGCCAGCACCGCCGCCGCCCCCGCCGTCTGCCCGGTCTCCAGCGCCACCCGGAAGGCGTCCCGGACCAGCGCGCGGTCCCGGTCGGAGCCGGCGGCGGCCAGCGCGGCGGGGAACGAGCCGGTTCCGGCCAGCGCGGCCGGCAGCAGGGCGGCGAACCGCGCGTTCAGCACCGCGCCAAGCACGGCCACGCCCAGGCTGCCACCGACCTCGGTCATGGTGCCGTCGACACCCGCCCCGGCGCCGGCCCGCTCCGGCGGCAGCGCGCTCACCACCGCCTCGACGATCGCCGGGTTGGCCAGCGCGCAGCCGGCCCCCATGAGCAGCAGTCCGCCGAGCAGCGCCGGATAGCCGTCGCCCGGGGTGTACGTGACGGCCAGCAGGCCGACGGCGAGCAGCGCCATCCCGACGGCGACCGCGGCCGGCCGGCCCATCCGGCGGATCAGCGCGGCGGCCACGCCGGTGAGGTTGAGCGCCACGATGGAGAGCGCGAACGGCGCCATCCGCAGCCCGGCCTCCCAGGCCGGATAGCCGCGGACGAACTGCAACTGCTGGGTGAGCAGGAACAGCGCGCCGGTCGCGCCGAAGGTGATCAGCACGACGCCGGAGACCGCGCCCGCGAAGCGGGGGTCGCGGAACAGCCCCATGTCGAGCATCGGGTCGGCGACCCGGTGCTCCCAGGCCACGAAGACGCCGAGCAGCACGGCGCCGGCGGTGGCCGCGGCGAGGGCCGTCGGGTCGGTCCAGCCCTGCTCCGGCCCGGCCGTGATCGCCCAGACCACGCCGGTGAGCCCGACCGTGGAGAGCAGCACGCCGAGCACGTCGAGACGACCGGTGGCCGCCTTGCGGGACTCCGGCACCAGCAGCCGGACGGCCACCAGGCAGACCAGCACCACCGGCACGTTCACCAGGAAGATGGCCTGCCATGGCAGGTGAGCGAGGATCGCCCCACCGACCGGCGGCCCGACGGCGAAGCCCAGCGCGCTGGTCGCCGCCCAGACCCCGATCGCCCGCTGCCGCGCCGGCCCCTCGAAGACCTGCACGGCCACCGCGAGGGTGGCGGTGACCAGCAGCGCGCCGCCGACGCCCATCCCGGCCCGGGCCGCGATGAGCTGGCCGGTGGTGGTGGCCAGCCCGGCGGCCAGCGAGCCGGCCCCGAACAGCACCAGCCCGACCAGCAGCATCCGCCGCCGGCCGTACCGGTCGGCCGCGCTGCCGGCGCTGATCAGCAGGCCGGACAGCACCAGGGCGTACGCGTTGATGATCCACTGCACGTCGCTGGTGGTGGCGCCCAGTTCGGTGGTGAGCACCGGCACCGCCACGGTGAGCACGGTGTTGTCCAGCACCACGGTGACCTGGGCCAGGCAGAGCACGGCCAGGATCCACCAGCGGTGCCGCAGGACCGCCCGCCCGACCGGGGCGACCGGCGCCGCGAGGGCGCTCACGGCCGCGGGGCGTACGGGGCGAGCGGGTTGGCCAGTGTCCCGGCGAACTGGAGCGCCGCCGACGGGTCCGCCAGGTCGACCATCTGCTGGTTGTTGCGCAGTTGCAGCCGGTTCAGGCAGGAGAGCGCGAACTCCGGGGCGAACAGGTCGTGCCGGTCGGCCAGGTGCGGCACCGACTCGGTGTAGGCCCGGACGCACTCGGCCACGGTCCGCCAGAAGGTCTCCTCGTCCGCGATGCCCTCGGTGGCCAGGATCGCGTTGAGGTGGCGCAGGAACGAGTCGAAGACGTCGGTGAAGACACAGAGCACCTTCTCGTCCTCGGGGACGGCGGCACGGATCCGGCGGACCGCCTCGGGCAGGTCGGCCTCCGGGTCCATCACCACGATCTCCTCGGCGATGTCCTTGAAGACCACCCGCTCCACCACGCCGTCGCGGAGCACCAGGATGACGTTCTCGCCGTGCGGCATGAAGGCCAGGTCGTAGGCGTGCAGGGCGTGCAGCAGCGGCACCAGGTAGGCGTCCAGGTAGCGGCGCAGCCAGTCCGCCGGGGCCAGCCCGGACGCGGCGATCAGCGCACCGGCGACCGAGCGTCCGGCCCGGTCGACGTGCAGCAGCGACGCCATGGTGGCCAGCCGCCGGCCCGGCCCCAGCCCCGGCACCGGGCTCTCCCGCCAGAGCGCGGCGAGCATCTTCCGGTACGGCGAGTAGCGGTCGGTCGCCGCCTCGAACTGCCGGTGCCGGTAGCCGATCGCGGCCCGCTCCCGGATGATCGTCAGCCCGGTCCGCCGGAACACCGGGTCGGCGGCGATCAGGCCGGCCAGCCAGTCGTTGATGGCCGGGGTGTGCTCCATGTACGCGGCGGACAGCCCGCGCATGAAGCCCATGTTGAGCACCGAGAGCGCGGTCTTCACGTAGTGCCGGTCCGGGTCGGTGACGTTGAAGAAGGTGCGCAGCGACTGCTGGGCGAGGTGCTCGTCCGGCCCCTCGCCGAGGGGCACCAGGCGCCGCCGGGCCACCTCGCCGGCGAACGTGACGGCCAGCTTGTTCCACCACTGCCAGGGGTGCACGGGCAGCAGCAGGTAGTCGGCCGGGTCGAGGCCGAGCCCGGTGAGGGTACGCGCGAAGCCGGCCAGGGTCTCCTCGCCCAGTTCGGCCCGGACGTGGGTGTCGTAGTCCAGGTCGGCGGCGCAGGTGAAGGTGGTGTGGTCGCGGTGGGCGGCGAGCCAGAGCAGCCGGACCGGCCGGCCGGCCTCCGGGGCGTACCGGTGGTGGTCGTGCACGCCGAAGCCGATCCGGCCGCTGTTGGCCACGAAGCACGGGTGGCCCTCGGTCATCGCCGTCTCGATCTGCTGGAAGTCCGCCCCGACCAGCTCGGCCGCGCCCAGCTCCGGCCGGGCCAGCTTGTACGCGAGCCCGGCCAGGGTGGAGGTGATCTCCTCCAGGTAGACGGGCAGGACGGCGTCGGTGAGGCCGAGCGCGCCGCGCAGCTCCAGGCAGAGGTCGACGGCGTCCAGCGGCGCCTCCCGCCCGTTGACGTGGCGGGTCAGGCCGGCGGGGTCGATCCACCAGTGGTCGAGGCTCAGCTGCCGGGCCGCGAAGCGGTACTCGACGGCGCCGTCGTCGCCGCGTACCCGGTAGTGGCCGGGGCCCTGCGGTTCGGGGGTGATGAGCCGTTCGTGGGCGAACTCGGCCAGGGCCTTGCGGACCAGCCGGCGGTTGGCGGCGGCCCAGAGCTCGGGGGTGAGGTGGTCGACGGCGGCGGCGGGGGTGGTCACGCGGGGGCCTCTCTGCGGGTGGCGGCCAGGAACCGCTCGCGGGTACAGACGCTGAGCAGGGCGGTCTTCTCGGGCTTGGCGATCGGGCCGACGACGGTGAAGCCGACGGCCGCGTTCAGCGCGTGCACGGCGGTGTTGCGCACGTCGGGCTCGACCACCACCCGGCCGGTGGCCGGGTCGGCGAAGAGCCAGTCCAGCACCGTGGTGAGGACGGCGAGGGTGAAGCCGCGCGCGGGGGTGTCGGTGGGCGCGCACAGGAAGTGCATCCCGACGTCGCCCACGGCCGGGTCGTAGAGGCCGACCAGCTCGACCCGGGCGGGGTCGTAGCGCTCGGCGAGGAACGCCGGCCGGCCCTGCCAGCACCCGAGGTACGCGTCGTGGTGCGAGTGCGCGGCGATCCGCCGGTACTCCTCGGCCACCCGGTCGACGTCGGCGTCCTGCATCATCCAGAACACCGCCTTGGGGTGGGTGACCCAGCCGTGCAGCAGCGCGGCGTCGGCGTCCGGGTCGAGCGGGCGGAGGCTGAACTCGCCGAGCCGCGGGTCGTGCCGGCGGTGGGTGGGCGCGGTCACGGGGCCACCTTCCGTTCGCGACTGCGGGGCTCGCAGAACCGGCTCACTCCTCGCGCTCACGAGGCCACCTTCCGTTCGCGACTGCGGGGCTCGCAGAACCGGCTCACTCCTCGCGCTCACGAGGCCACCCCGGCGGGCGCGCCGAACTCCTGGAACGCGATGCTCTTCTCGATCGGGTAGTGCTCGCGGCCGGTCAGCTCGCGGATGATCCAGGAGTTGCGGTAGGGGCCCATGCCCAGGTCGGGCGAGGTGACGCTGTGGGTGTGGGTGCCGGCGTTCTGGAGGAAGACGCCCCGTCCGGTGTGGTCGATGCTGTAGTTGCGGGCCACGTCGAAGCGGCCGTGCCCGTCGAAGCGGAGCCGGTCCCGGATCGGGTCGAGGAAGGCGGGCACCCGGTAGCGGTAGCCGGTGGCCAGCACCAGCCCCTCGGTCTCCAGGGTGAAGTCGCGGCCCTGCTCGACGTGGTGCAGCCCCAGCACGTACGTCCCGCGCGCCGGGTCGTACGCGGCGTCGGTCAGCTCCGTGTTGGTGAGCAGCCGGGTGGGCACGGGGCCGCCGACGCTCTTCACGTAGAGCAGGTCGAAGATCGCGTTGATCAGCTCGGCGTCGATCCCCTTGAACAGCCCCTTCTGCTCCGCCTCCAGCCGGTAGCGGGTCGGCTCCGGCAGGCCGTGGAAGTAGTCCACGTAGTCCGGGGAGGTCATCTCCAGGGTGAGCTTGGTGTATTCGAGCGGGAAGAAGCGCGGCGAGCGGGTGACCCAGTTCAGCTGGTAGCCGTGGCTGTCGATGTCGGCCAGCAGGTCGTGGTAGATCTCGGCGGCGCTCTGCCCGCTGCCGACCACGGTGATGCTCCGCTTGCCGCGCAGCGCCGCCCGGTGCTCCCGGTACCGCGAGTTGTGGATCACGTCGCCGGCCAGCCCCGCGCAGGCCGGCGGCACGTGCGGCGGGGTGCCGGTGCCGAGCACCAGCCGGCGGGCACGGTGGGTGACCTGCCGGCCGCCCACCCGGGCGCACACCACGTACCGGTCGTCGACCGGGTCGTGCTCGATCGCGGTGACCTCGTGTCCGAACCGGACGCCGGGCAGCTTGGCGGCCGCCCACCGGCAGTAGGCGTCGAACTCGCCGCGCAGCGGGAAGAAGTTCTCCCGGATGTAGAACGGGTAGAGCCGGCCGGTCTCCTTGAGATAACTGAGGAAGGAGTACGGCGAGGTCGGGTCGGCGAGCGTGACCAGGTCGGCGAGGAACGGGGTCTGCAGGTGCGCGCTCTCCAGCAGCATGCCGGGATGCCAGTCGACGTCGTCGCGGGCCTCCAGGAAGAGACCGTCGAGGTCGTCGATCGGGGCGGTCAGGCAGGCCAGGCCGAGGTTGTACGGGCCCAGCCCGACGGCGATGAAGTCATGGGTCGACATGGGGGTTCTCCAGGGCGGGCGGCCGGTCAGCCGACCGGGCAGGACAGTTCGTCGGCGGCGCGGGCGCGGGCGTACCGGCCGGCGTGTTCGGCGATCAGGTCGAGGACCGCGGCGACGTCGTCCCCGGTGGTCTCCGGGTTGAGCAGGGTGAACTTCAGGTGGTGGGCGCCGTCGACCCGGGTGCCCGCGACGAGCGCGGCGCCGGAGGCGGCGAGCGCCTCGCGGGCGTACAGGTTGGCGTCGTCCACGAGGTCCACGGCCAGGCCGGCGGGGCGCCAGCGGAACACCAGGGTGCTCAGCGCCGGCCGGGTCACCACCTCGAAGCGGGGGTCGGCGGCGAGCAGGTGCCAGGCCTCGTCGGCCCGGTCGACCACCTCGTCGAAGAGCGCGCCGACGCCGTCCGCCCCCATGATCCGCAGGGTGAGCCAGAGCTTCAGCGCGTCGAACCGACGGGTGGTCTGGAGGCTCTTGTCGACCTGGTTGGGGATGCGCTGCTCGACGGCGCGCGCCGGGTTGAGGTAGTCGGCGTGCCAGGTGGCGTGCCGCAGCGTCCGGCCGTCGCGGACCAGCACGGCGCTGGAGCTGACCGGCTGGAAGAACGACTTGTGGAAGTCGACGGTGACCGAGTCGGCCCGCTCGATGCCGTCGAGCAGGTGCCGGCGGGTCGGCGAGACCAGCAGCCCGCAGCCGTACGCGGCGTCGACGTGCAGCCACACGCCGGCCGCCGCGCAGATGTCGGCGACCTGCGGCAGCGGGTCGATGCTGCCGAAGTCGGTGGTGCCGGCGGTGGCGACCACGGCCATCACCAGCAGGCCGTCCGCCCGGCAGCGGGCGACCTCCCGGGCCAGCTCGTCGGGGCGCATCCGCCGCTGCGGGTCGGTGTCGACGGTGCGGACCGCGTCCGGGCCGAGGCCGAGCAGCCGGGCCGCCTTCTGCACGCTGAAGTGGCCGGCTGCGGAGGTGAGCACCCGCAGCCGGGACAGCGCCTCGGGCCCGGGCCGCAGTCCGGCCCGCGCCCGGGTCTCCTCCCGGGCCAGCAGCAGCGCCTGGAGGTTGGAGTGGGTCCCGCCGCTGGTGAACACCCCGTCGGCGGCGGCACCGAGCCCGATCCGCTCGGCCGTCCAGTCGATCAGCCGGCGCTCGATGAACGTGCCGCCGGCGCTCTGGTCCCAGGTGTCCAACGAGGAGTTGACCGCGCTGAGCACCGCCTCGCCGAGCAGCGCGGGGATCACCACCGGGCAGTTCAGGTGGGCCAGGTAGCGGGGGTGGTGGAAGTAGACGGCGTCGCGCAGGTAGACGTCGTGCAGTTCGTCGAGGGCCGCGCCGGGGTCACCGAGCGGGCGGTCGAGGTCGACGGCCGCGACGCGCGGGGCCAGGTCGTCCGGGCCGACCCCGGTGAACGGCCGGTCTGCGGTGGCCACCCGGCGGGCCACCCGCTCGATCCCCTCGGCCAGCACGCCACGGTAGCGGTCCAGCGAGCGGGCGGTGAACAGGTGGTCCCGGGGGCCGGCCGGGCCGGCGCCGGCCGTGGGGGCCGGAACGGTTGCTCCGGGCAGACTCATGGGCAGTCCTCAGTGGTCGGAAGCGGACACGAGGGCGACGGCGCGACGGCATGGCGCGGTCTCGCCGTCCGGAAATGATCGCGCAAATTAGGCTACCCTAACCTAACTTCCGGTGAAGGCCGGTCACCGGACACTCCAGTAGCCGAGCGAGGTCACCTGGTGCCGCCCGACGCCGAGGGTGCGGCGCAGGTGCCGGGTGATGTCGCGGGTGCTGGCCGCCTCGGCGGCCACCCAGTAGTGCGCGTCGTCGGTGGCCGGCATGGCGTCCCGGACGGTCTTCACCAGTCCCTCGCCGTCCGCGCCGCGCGGGATCCAGGTGACCTCGTGGTGGTCCCGGGCGCGCGGCGTCAGGGCCCGCTCACCGTCGTGGGCGTACTCCAGCCAGACCGTGGCCGGCACGTCGGCGGCGGCGTCGAGCAGGCTGTTCACCGCCGGCAGCGAGGCGGCGTCGCCGACGAGGTAGAGGTGGCGCGGCGCGGGCTCGGGCAGGGCGAAGGCGCTGCCCTGCACGGTGGCCTCGATGGTGTCGCCCACGGCCGCGGTCTCCGCCCAGCGGGCCGCGCACCCGTCGTGCAGGGCGAACTCGAGATGGAACCGGCCGGTGGCCGGATCCGGGTCGACCAGGGTGTACGCCCGCTGGTGCGGCCTGCCGCCGTTGTCGAACCAGAGCCGGATCCACATGGTGGGGTGCACGCCGCAGGCGTCCAGCAGGCCGCCGCCGTCCACCAGCAGTCGCCGGTACCGGTCGCCGACCGGTTCGGTGTCCAGCACGGTGAGCCGGAAGTTCCGCCCGCCCATGGCCCGAAGCACCAGTGCTTCCCAGTTCCGCTTCACGTGATCCCTCCAGTAAGGTCTGCCTAAGTTAGGAAAGGGTAACCTAAGTTGATATTCACAACACGGCGGGCCGGCCGGTGAGCGGCATCCGCCGCGACGCCTGGGGCGTACCGCAGCTGTGGGGCGACACCGTCGAGGAGCTGGCCCGGCTCCAGGGCCGGGCCGCCGCGCTGGACCGGGCCTGGCAGATCGAGGTCGAGCGGTGGCGTGCCGAGGGCCGCCTCGCCGCCCGCCTCGGCCCCGCCGAGCTGGGCTGGGACCGGTTCGCCCGGCGGGCCCGCCTCGCCGACACCGCGGCCCGCTGCTTCCGGCGCCTCTCCCCCGCCACCCGCCGGTGGATCACGGCCTACGTGGACGGCGTGAACGCCGGGCTCGCCGAGGGTGCGGCCGGCGCGCCCGAGTTCGCGGCGACCGGCTGCGCCCCCGGCCGGTGGCGGCCCTGGTCCCCGCTCGGCGTCTTCCTGGTCCAGCACATCCTCTTCGGCACCTTCCCCAACAAGCTCTGGCGGGCGCACGTCGAGGCCACCCTCGGCCCGGCGGCGACCGGCCTGTTCGCGGTCGAGGGACCGGACGGGTCGGGCAGCAACGCCTGGGTGGTGCCCGGTGACCCGGCCGCCGGCCGGGGACCGGTGCTGGCCGGCGACCCGCACCGGGTGCTCGAACTGCCCGGCGTCTACCAGCAGATCCGGCTGGCCTGCCCCGAGTTCGACGTGCTCGGGTTCGCCTTCCCCGGGGTGCCGGGGCTGCCGCACTTCGGCCACTCCGGCGAGGTGGCCTGGGCGGTCACCAACGCGATGGCCGACTACCAGGACGTCTACCGCGAGCACCTGCGCCGCGAGGACGGGCGGGTGTTGGTCCGGGACGCCGACGGCTGGCTGCCGGCCCGCCGCCACGTCGAGCGGATCCGGGTCCGGGGTGCCGCCACCGAGCCGGTCGAGGTGATCGAGACCCCGCGCGGCCCGGTGATCGACCACGACCGGCACACCGGCGAGGCGCTCAGCCTGCGGGTCCCGGCCCGGGTCGAGGCGGACCTCGGCTTCGACGCGCTGCTGCCGCTGCTGCGGGCGCGGACCGCCGACGACGTCGCCGAGGCGCTGCGCGGCTGGGTCGAGCCGGTCAACAGCGTGCTGGTGGCCGACCGGCACGGTGCGGTGCGCCAGCTCGTCGCCGGGTTGGTGCCGCTGCGCGACGACCGCTGCCGGTGGGTGCCGGTGCCCGGCTGGGAGCCGCGCTACCGCTGGTCCGGCCGGTACGCCGAGACCAAGCCGGTCGAGGTGGCCGGGATGGCGGTCTGCGCCAACGACCGCCGCGACGACGTGGCCGACCTCGGGGTCGACTTCGCGCCTCCGCACCGCGCCGCGCGGATCCGGGACCTGCTCGCCGCGGGCGTCCCCTCCGACGCCGTGCACGTCGACACGCGGCTGGCGGCCGGCCCGCTGCGGGCGGTGCTCGACCGGCTCGACCCGGCGACGCTCGACCCGGCCA
>NZ_MUYZ01000245.1:0-10507 GCF_003013775.1 Micromonospora sp. MH33 | reverse complement strand
AGCGCGCCCCAGCCGAGCGCCGCGAGCACGCTGCCGGCCACGACCACCCGGTCCCAGCCGGCGCGGGCGGCGGCGGAACGCGGCCGGCTGCGCAGCTGCACCCCGGCCGTCACCAGCACCACCCCGGCCAGCGCGCCGAGCACGGCCGGGTAGCAGCCGGAGAGCAGCTCGCCTTCCAGGGTGGGGAAGGCGCCGAACAGGATGCCGACCGCGGCCACCAGCCAGACCTCGTTGCCGAGGAAGAACGGCCCGACCGCGTTCAGCGCGGCCCGCCGGGCCTCCGGCGTGGCACCCCGGGCCAGCAGCAGCCCGACGCCGTAGTCGTAGCCGCCGAGCACGAGGTAGGTGGCGAAGAAGAGGCCGAGCAGGGCGTACCAGGCGAGTTCCACGGTGGGCTCCCTCAGGCGAACACGGGGTGGGGGTGGTGGTCGGTGTCCGGCGCGGGCGGCCGGCCGAGCGCGGGGTCGTGCGCGCCCCGGGCGGCGTGCCGGGCCAGCAGCACCCAGTTGGTGACGGCGAGGGTGCCGAGCAGCAGGGTGAAGGCGATCAGCGAGGTGAGCATCAGCCCGGCGCTCACCGGCGAGACGGCCTGCCCGGTCGGCAGCAGCCCGTACGCGACCCAGGGCTGGCGGCCCACCTCGCGGGCGATCCACCCGAGGATCACCGCGACGAAGGGCAGCGGCACGCCCAGCAGCACCAGCCAGAGCGGGAACTTCAACCGGATGATCCAGTCCCGCCACAGCAGCGGCAGCAGGAGCCAGACGCAGCCCAGGGTGAAGCCGATCAGGATCATGAAGCCGAGGCCGACGCTCGACAGCACCGGCGGGGTGTAGTCGCCCGGGCCGAACCTCGCCGTCCACTCGGCGACCAGCGCGTCGCGGTCGGGGCCGCCGCCGAACTTGGTCGGCTGGAGTTCCCCGACCGGACCGAACTGCGCGAAGCCGAAGCCTTGGAGCGTGGTCACCGCGACGGCCGCGGTGACCAGGCCGAGCCGCAGCGACTTCCGGAAGAGCAGGAAGTCCGGGGTACGCCGGAGCAGGTGCCAGGCGCTCACCGCGGCCATCAGGATCCCGCCGGTGACCAGGCCGGCCGAGACCACGTGGCCGAAGGCGAAGCCGAGGGTGGGGTTGGTGAGCAGCGCGCCGAAGTCGGTGAGGTGGGCGACGCCGTCGCGGACCTCGTAGCCGACCGGGTGCTGGAGCCAGGCGTTGGCCACCATGATCCAGAAGGCGGAGGCGTACGCGGTGAGCGCGACGCCCCAGAGCAGCGCCAGGTGGACGCCGCGCCGCAGCCGGTGCCAGCCGAAGATCCACATCCCGAGGAACGTGGACTCCAGGAAGAAGGCGACCAGCGTCTCGATGGCCAGCGGCGCCCCGAACACGTTGCCCACGTAGCGCGACAGGCCGCTCCAGTTCAGCCCGAACTGGAACTCCATCACGATCCCGGTGGCGATGCCGAGCACGTAGTTGATCACGTAGAGCTGGCCCCAGAAGCGGGTCAGCCGCTCGTACACCGGCTTGCCGGTGACGAAGCCGGCGGTCTGCAGGCCGACCAGCAGGGTGACCAGGCCGAGCGTGACCACCACGAAGAGGAAGTGGATCGAGGTGGTCGTGGCGAACTGCAGGCGGGCGATGAGCAGGGGATCCATGGCCGACTCTCCCACGGGTTGTCTCGCTTGTCATAGCGAGCCTACACGTAGGCTCGCTACCTATTCGGCCCGATGGCACCTTCGGGGTGGCTTCCCGCCCCTCAGCTCAGGAAGAGGGAGATCGGCAGGGTGACGAGGAGGGCCGCGACCGAGAGCGCGGTGGCGCCGAGCACCCGCGGCGGCCGGTCCGGGACCATGAGCCGCTGCACCCGTACGTCGAGGTCGCGGTCGCCGAGGCCGAGCGTGCCGGCCGGGGTGACCCGGTGTCCGGCGGCGGCGAACCGGCGCAGCGCCCCGGCCAGGGGCTCCTCGGCGTGCAGCTCGCGGGCCTTGTCGTCGGCGCGCATCTCGACCAGCAGGGCCACCCGCTCGTGGGCGTCCCGCACCCAGCGGAACCAGGGCAGCGCACGGCAGAGCGCGGTGAACGGCAGCAGCACCAGGTCGTGCCGCTCCTGGGCGTGCGCCCGCTCGTGGGTGAGCACCGCCGCCAGCTCGGCCCGGTCGAGCAGGCTCAGCGTGCCGGCGCTGACCACCACGCGGGGCTTCACCCCGGGCAGGCAGTAGGCGGCCGCGCTCGGGTGGTCGAGCACCAGCGCCCCGGGCACCGTCGGGTCCCGGCGGGCGACCAGGCTGAGCAGCTCCCGGTGCCGGCGCTGGGCCCGTACCGTGCCGTGGATGCTGCGCACCGTCGTGGTCAGCAGCACCGCGCCGATGCCGAAACCGACCCCGACGAGGCCCAGGTGCGGCGCGCCCAGGCCGGCCGGCAGCGTGCCGTGGGCCAGGTCGTCGGCGAGCGTCAGCAGCGCGCTCCCGGTCGGCAGCTCGTACGCGCTGAGGCCGAGCGCCATGGGCAGCCCCATCGCGGAGAGGCCGAGCGCCAGCCCGACCGCCTGCCAGCAGACGATCGCCACCCGCGGGGCCCGCCAGGTCCACCGCGCGGCCGCGAGGACCTGCGCGGTCAGCCAGCAGGCCAGGATGGTCGCGGCGAAGTGCAGGGCGTACGCCACGGCGGCCGCCCTACCGGTCCGTCGCCTCGTCGAGCGCCGGGCCGCCGGCCCGCGGGTCCTCGACCCGGTCGGTCAGCCCGGACTCGGCCGGCCCGGAGCCGGCCAGGCCCGCCTCGGCGCTGAGCGCCGCGCGCAGCACCTCCGCCTCGGTGCCGGTCACCGAGCGGGCGAAGCGCACCAGCGCCGCGTCCCGGCTGCCGCCGAGGTCGAGGGCGTCGAGCATGAGCTGGGCGATGTGCGCCTCCCGGGTGGCGGCGGGCCGGTAACGCCAGGCCCGCCCCTCCCGCTCGCGCTGCACCATGCCCTTGCCGGCGAGCCGGTCGAGCACGGTCATCACCGTCGTGTAGGCCAGCTCCCGCCCGTCGAGGGCGTCGGCGACCTCGCGTACGGTCACGCCGTCCGACGTGGCGGGGACCGAGTCCCACAGCACGTCCATCACCGCACGTTCGAGATCACCGAGCCGAGTCACCCGGCAATCCTACCTCGCGTAGTAGAAGAGACCTACACGCCCTTCGGGTGCCACACCGTCTTGGTCTCCAGGAGAGTGGTCATCCGGGTGAGGCCCGGGTCGGCGGACCAGTCGTGGTCGGCCGGGGCCGGGCGGAGCACCCGCTTCAGGTTCTCCGCGGCCTTGACCTCCAGCTCGGCGGCCAGTTCGGCGTCGGCGACCCCGGTCAGGTCGATGGCGTTGACGTCCATGTGCGCGGCCAGCGTCGGCACGGTCTCCGACAGCCGGCCGGTGAGGATGTTGACCACCCCGCCCGGCAGGTCCGAGGTGGCCAGCACCTCGGCCAGGGTCACCGCCGCGAGCGGCGCCGACGGGGAGGCGGCCACCACCACGGTGTTGCCGGTGACGATCGCCGGGGCGATCACGCTGACCAGGCCGAGCAGCGCCGGGGACTCCGGGGCCACCACGGCCACCACGCCGGTCGGCTCCGGCGCGGAGAGGTTGAAGTACGGCCCGGCCACCGGGTTCGCCCCGCCGTAGACCTGGGGCAGCTTGTCGGACCAGCCGGCGTACCAGACCCAGCGGTCGATGGCCGCGTCGACCTCGTCGACGGAGGCGCCGAGGGCGACGAACTGGTCCCGCCGGCCCTCCAGCATCTCGGCGACCCGGTAGAGGATCTGACCGCGGTTGTACGCGGTCGCCCCGGCCCAGCCCTTCACCGCGGCCCGGGCGGCGACCACCGCGTCCCGCGCGTCCTTGCGGGAGGCCAGCGACACGTTGGAGTCCTGCACGAGATACGACCGTCCCGACTCACTGCGCGGGAACTTCCCGCCGATGAAGAGCTTGTACGTCTTGCGTACCGCGACCCGCTCAGACATTGAGGTACGCCTCCAGCCCGTGCCGGCCGCCCTCGCGACCGTAGCCCGACTCCTTGTAGCCGCCGAACGGCGAGGTGGGGTCGAACTTGTTGAACGTGTTGGCCCAGACCACGCCGGCGCGTAGCCGGTCGGCCATCCAGAGGATCCGGGAACCCTTGTCGGTCCAGATCCCGGCCGACAGCCCGTACGGCGTGTTGTTGGCCTTCTCCACGGCCTCGGCCGGGGTGCGGAAGGTCAGCACGGACAGCACCGGGCCGAAGATCTCCTCGCGGGCGATCCGGTGCGCCTGGGTGACCCCGGTGAAGATGGTCGGCGCGAACCAGAAGCCGCGGTCCGGCAGCTCGCACGGCGGCGACCAGCGCTCGGCGCCCTCGGCGGCGCCGGCGTCGGACAGCTCCCGGATCCGGGCCAGCTGCGCGGCCGAGTTGATCGCGCCGATGTCGGTGTTCTTGTCCAGCGGGTCGCCGATCCGGAGCTGGGCCATCCGCCGCTTGAGCGACTCCAGCACCCGGTCGGCGACCGACTCCTGGACCAGCAGCCGGGAGCCGGCGCAGCAGACGTGCCCCTGGTTGAAGAAGATGCCGTTGACGATGCCCTCGACGGCCTGGTCGACCGGGGCGTCGTCGAAGACGATGTTGGCGGCCTTGCCGCCGAGTTCCAGGGTCAGCTTCTTGCGGGTGCCGGCGACGGCCCGGGCGATGGCCTTGCCCACCTCGGTGGAGCCGGTGAAGGCGACCTTGTCCACGCCCGGGTGCTCGACCAGCGCCCGGCCGGTCTCGCCGGCGCCGGTCACGATGTTGACCACGCCGGCCGGCAGGTCGGCCTGCTGGCAGATCTCGGCGAAGAGCAGCGCGGTCAGCGGGGTGGTCTCGGCCGGCTTGAGCACCACCGTGTTGCCGGCCGCGAGCGCCGGGGCGATCTTCCAGGCCAGCATGAGCAGCGGGAAGTTCCACGGGATGACCTGCGCGGCGACGCCCAGCGGCCGGGGATTCGCGCCGAAGCCGGCGTGCTCCAGCTTGTCGGCCCAGCCCGCGTAGTAGAAGAAGTGCGCGGCGACCAGGGGCACGTCGACGTCGCGCGACTCCTTGATCGGCTTGCCGTTGTCCAGCGACTCCAGCACGGCCAGTTCGCGGGAGCGCTCCTGGATGATCCGGGCGATCCGGAACAGGTACTTGGCCCGGTCCCGGCCCGGCATCGGACCCCAGACCTTCTCGTACGCCTCCCGGGCGGCGCGGACCGCGAGGTCCACGTCCTGGCTGCCGGCCTCGGCGACCTCGGCCAGCACCTCCTCCGAGGCCGGGTTGATCGACTTGAAGCTGCCGCCGTCGGTCGGGTCGACGAACTTGCCGTCGACGAAGAGCCCGTACGAGGGCTTGATGTCCACCACCGAGCGCGACTCGGGGGCGGGTGCGTATTCGAACATCGCGCTCAGTCCAGGGTGAAGTAGTCGGGGCCGGCGTAGACGCCGGTCGTCAGCTTGGTGCGCTGCATGAGCAGGTCGTTGAGGAGGCTCGACGCGCCGAACCGGAACCAGTCCGGGTCCAGCCAGTCGGGGCCGACGGTCTCGTTGACCATGACCAGGTACTTGATCGCGTCCTTGGTGGTCTTGATGCCGCCGGCCGGCTTCACGCCGACCTGCCGCCCGGTGGCGGCGCGGAAGTCGCGGACCGCCTCCAGCATCACCAGGGTCACCGGCGGGGTGGCCGCGACCGGGACCTTGCCGGTGGAGGTCTTGATGAAGTCGCCGCCGGCCAGCATGGCCAGCCAGGAAGCCCGGCGCACGTTGTCGTAGGTGGCCAGCTCGCCGGTCTCCAGGATCACCTTGAGGTGGGCGTCCCCGCAGGCCTCCTTGGTGGCCACGATCTCGTCGTAGACCTCCTTGTAGCGGCCGGACAGGAAGGCACCCCGGTTGATCACCATGTCGATCTCGTCCGCGCCGGCCGCGACGGCCGCCCGGGTGTCGGCGAGCTTGATCTCCAGCGGGGCCTGGCCGGACGGGAAGGCGGTCGCCACGCTGGCCAGGTGCACGCCGGAACCGCGCAGCACCTCCGCGACGTACGGGACCATCGCCGGGTAGACGCAGACCGCGCCGACGTGCGGGCAGGACGGGTCGGCCGGGTCGGGGCGCAGCGCCTTGGCGGCGAGCGCCCGCACCTTGCCGGGGGTGTCGGCCCCTTCCAGGGTGGTCAGGTCGACCATCCGGATCGCCAGGTCGATGGCCTCGGCCTTGGCGGTGGTCTTGATGGAGCGGGTGCCGAGCTGTGCCGCCCGCTGCTCCGCGCCGACCTGGTCCACGCCGGGCAGGCCGTGCAGGAAGGTCCGCAGAGCGGTCTCGGATCGTCCCAGCTCGGAGAGCTCCGACCGGGCCGACGTCGCTGTCGCCGTCATGCCCCGAATACTACGCACCCGCGCGTTGGGTGATCTTGGTCACGCCGGCCCGGCCGGGGGTGCCACACGTGAGCGGCGTCGCTGGTCCGCCCGCACGTGCGATGCGCCCCCGCCGGGACCGGTAGGTTGAGCGATCGTGGACGTACACGTCATTGACCACCCGCTCGCCCAGGCGCGGCTGACCGCCATGCGGGACGCCCGGACCGACTCGGCGTCGTTCCGGGCCGCGCTGCTCGAACTCACCACCATGCTGGTGTACGAGGCCGCGCGCTCGTTCCCCGTCGAGAAGTACTCGATCCAGACCCCGGTCACCGCCACCGAGGGCACCCGGCTGGCGAACCCGCCGCTGCTGGTGCCGGTGCTGCGGGCCGGTCTCGGCATGGCCGACGCCGCGCTCGGCCTGCTGCCCGAGTCGTCGATGGGCTTCGTCGGCCTGGCCCGCGACGAGGAGACGTACGAGCCGCGCGCGTACATGGAGTCGCTGCCCCGGGACCTGAGCGGCCTGCCGGTGCTGGTGCTCGACCCGATGCTGGCCACCGGCGGCTCCCTGGAGCACTGCTGCCGGCTGCTCGCCGACCGCGGCTGCACCGACATCACGGTGCTCTGCGTCCTCGCCGCGCCGGTCGGCATCGAGCGGCTGGAGCGCTCGGGGCTGCCGTTGCGCCTGGTCACCGCCGCGATCGACGAGGGCCTCAACGACCGGATGTTCATCGTCCCGGGCCTCGGCGACGCCGGGGACCGCCAGTTCGGCGGCATGCCCCGCTTCTGACCCCGCGGACCGGCCCGCCGGCAGCGCCGGCGGGCCGCCCGGATCCGGCGTCCGGCGAGTCCGTGCGCGGGGTGCGCCCAGCCGCTACCGTCTCGGGCCATGACTGGTGTTGCGCTCGCCGAAGAGCTGCTGCTCCTCGCTTATGACGACGAAACCGGCAAGGCCACCATGCCGCGGATCAGCCTGGACCTCGGCATGGCCGCCGCGGTGCTGGTCGAGCTGGCCCTGGCCGGGCGGATCGCGTACGCCGACGGGAACCTGGCGGTGCTCGACCCGGCGCCGACGGGTGAGCCGATCGCCGACGAGGTCCTCGCCCGGATGACCGCCGACACCCCGCACACCCCGTCCTCGTGGGTGCAGCGGCTGCGGCACGGCCTGCGCGACCGGATCCTCGGCGACCTCTGCGGCCGGGGCGTGGTGCGGGACGTCGACGAGACCGAGCTGGGCTTCATCCACGTGCACCGCTACCCGGTCGCGGACGCCTCGGTGGAGGCCGACATCCGGCAGCGGCTGGCCGACGCGCTGACCGTCGGGCAGCTTCCCGACGAGCGGACCGCCGCGCTCGCCACCCTGGTCGCGGTGCTGCGGATGGAGCCGGCGCTGGGCCTGACCGGCACGGCCGCCGCCGAGGCCGGCAAGCGCCTGGAGGAGATCGCCAGCGGCGCCGGCTTCTCCGGCACGGTGAGCCTGGACGACAGCGTCGTCCGCCCCTCGGTAAGCCTGGTCATCGCCGCCCTGGCCCAAGCGGTGGACGCCGCCCTCGGCAAGCGCCCCTGACCGACTGGTTGATCAAGAGGTTTGCGTCCGTACGGGCGCTCGCCCCAGACGCAAACCTCTTGATCGACGCCGGGGTCAGAGGCCGAGGGCCGCCGCGATCTCCCCGCGGAGTTCCGTGACCGCGGCGTGGGCGCGGCGGCGGGCCGCGGGGACGTCGCCGTCCGTCACCGGTTCCACCACCTCCAGGTACGCCTTGAGCTTCGGCTCGGTGCCGGAGGGGCGGATCACCACCCGGGCGGTGTCGGTGCGCAGGACCACCACGTCCGCCTCGGGGAGCAGGTCGGACGCCTCGGTGACCGGGCGCCCGAGCAGCGCCGTCGGGGTGGCGGCGCGGATCCGGGCCATGCCGTCGGCGATCACCCGCAGGTCCTCCACCCGGACCGAGAGCTGGTCGGTGTGGTGCACGCCGAACTCGGCGGCCAGTTCGTCGAGCCGGTCGGCCAGCGTCCGGCCCTCGGCCTTGAGGCCGGCGGCCAGCTCGGCCACGGTCAGCGCGGCGGTGATGCCGTCCTTGTCCCGGACGTGCTCCGGCGCGACGCAGTAGCCGAGCGCCTCCTCGTAGCCGAAGACCAGCGGCTCCCGGCCGCCCCCGGCCCGGACGATCCACTTGAACCCGGTCAGTGTCTCGTCGTAGGGCAGGCCCCGGGCCGCGGTCATGGCCCGGAGCAGGGTCGAGGAGACGATCGTGGTGGCGTAGAGGCCGGCCACCCCGCGCCGCATCAGGTGGTCGGCGAGCAGTGCGCCCACCTCGTCCCCGCGCAGCATCCGCCAGGTTCCGTCCGCCGGCACGGCCACGGCGCACCGGTCCGCGTCCGGGTCGTTGGCGATGGCGATGTCCGCACCCGTGCTGCCGGCCAGCGCGACCAGCTTGTCCACCGCGCCCGGCTCCTCCGGGTTGGGGAAGCTGACCGTCGGGAAGGCCCCGTCCGGCTCGGCCTGCTCGGGCACCACGCCCGGCACCGCGAAGCCGGCCCGGGCGAACGCGGCGGTCAGCACCGCGGCGCCCACCCCGTGCAGCGGCGTGTACGCCACCTTCAGGTCCCGCGGGCCGGCCGGGTCGACCACCGCGGCGGCCCGCTCCACGTACCCGGTGATCAGGTCGTCGCCGAGCACCTGGCCGGGCGGGCCGAGCGGCACCTGGGCCAGCGGGCCGACCGCCCGGATGGCGGCCTCGATGCCGGCGTCGGCCGGCGGGACGATCTGCGCGCCCGCGCCCAGCTCCCCGCCGAGCTGCGCACCCAGGTAGACCTTGTAGCCGTTGTCCTGCGGCGGGTTGTGGCTGGCGGTGACCATCACCCCGGCCACCGCGCCGAGGTGCCGCACCGCGAAGGCCAGCACCGGGGTGGGCAGTGGGCGGGGTAGCAGCAGCGCCGGGCGACCCGCGCCGGTGGCCACCTGGGCGGTGCGCTCGGCGAAGGCCAGCGAGCCGCGCCGGGCGTCGTACCCGATCACCAGCGGGCCCTCGCCGCCCTGGGCGGCGAGCCAGCCGACCAGCCCGGCCGCGGCCTGGGTGACCACCGCGAGGTTCATCCCGTTCGGGCCCGCGCGCAGCGGGCCGCGCAGCCCGGCGGTGCCGAAGGTCAGCGGCCCGGCGAACCGGTCGGCCAGCTCCGGCGCGCTGCCCGGCAGCCCGGCGAGGACGGCGCGCAGCTCGTCCCGGTCGGCCGGGTCCGGGTCGTCGTCGAGCCAGCGCTCGGCCCGGGCGCGAAGGTCGTCAAGGTCAGTGGTTTCCGCCGCCATTGCCTCATGAAAGCACGGCGGCGGATCACCACCGGCCGTCGGCCTCGACTTCAGTTGGACCCGGTGAGCTGGAACGAGCGGGCCATCGCCTCGAAGATCGGCTTGCTCTCGGCGAAGTCGGCCTCGTTCGCGGTCAGGTAGAACGAGTAGACCTTGCCGTTCTGCACCACGCCACGCCACATGCCGTGCCGCTTCGCATCGCCGTCGCCGCAGGTGTACTCGAACTCCGCCGCCGGCTTGCCGGCCAGCGTCGGCTCGCTCATCGCCAGCTGTTCGTAGGGCTTGGCGCACGACTTGCTCTTGTCCCGCAGGTTGCGGGAGGCGAACTCGGCCCAGCTCACCGACGTCCCGCCCCAGTCCTCGGCGAGGATGCGTACCTTGCGGCCCTCGGTCTTCGGGTCGACGTAGTCGACGAAGAGGCCACCGGTCTTGCGATCCCAGCCCTTCGGCACCTGGAGGGTGACGCCCTTGACGGACTGCTCCTGCATCTCCACGGGCGGGGCCTCGGCGGACGACGAGGGCAGCGTGCCCACGATCGGCGGGGGCGCGTCGTCGCCGCTGGTCAGCGCGATCACGCCGACCAGGAGCAGCACGGCGACCCCACCGGCGACGGCGAGCTGGACCTTGCGCGGCCAGCTCTTCACGCGGCCGACGAGCTGGCCGCCGACGCCCTTGGCCCGGCCGAGCGCGCCGCCGTCGGCCGGCGCCGCGGCCGGGGGCGTCGTCCAGGGCTGGCCGGTGCCCGGCACCGACCACTGGTTGCCGGCGTACACCGGCTGGGTGGTGTCGGCGCCGCGGCCGTAGACCGGCTGGGTGGTGTCGGGATGGCCGGCGGGGACCCGCTGGGTGGCG
>NZ_MUYZ01000244.1:0-10512 GCF_003013775.1 Micromonospora sp. MH33 | reverse complement strand
GCCGGTCACGCTGGTCGCCGGCATCGACTGGGCCCGGTACGTGCCCGGCTTCGTCGCCGTGCGACCCAGCCCGCTGCTCACCGGCGTCCCCGCCGCGCGCCGCGCCGCCGCCGAGCGGGCCGAGGACACCGGGGCGTCCGCCGAGTCGCTCGCCGCCCTGCTCGCCGGGCAGACCGAGGCCGAGCGGCGCAAGACGCTGCTGGAACTGGTACGCGGCCAGGCCGCCGCGGTGCTCGGGCACGCCTCGACGGACGCCGTCGAACCCGACCGGGCCTTCCGGGAACTCGGCTTCGACTCGCTGACCGCCGTGGAACTGCGCAACCGGCTCACCGCGGCCACCGGCACCCGGCTGCCCGCCACGGTCGTCTTCGACTACCCGACCGCCGCCGCCCTCGCCGAGTACGTCCGGGCCGCGGTCGTCGACGGGGGAGTGGTCGGCGCGGCGCCGGTCTTCGGTGAACTCGACCGGCTGGAGGCGGCGCTGGCGGGCTCGGCGCCGGACCGCAGCGCCCGGAACCGGATCACCGAGCGGTTGCGGGCGTTGCTGGCCTCGCTCAACGAGGCGGACGCCCCGGCCGACGGGGACGCCGTCGCCGAGAAGCTCCAGGACGCCACCCCGGACGAGGTCTTCGACTTCATCGACCGCGAGCTGGGGGTGTCCTGACGTGATCGCTGCCGGTTCGGGTCAACACAAGGAGTGGGCGGTCCATGGCTGACGAGGCGAAGCTTCTCGACTACCTCAAGCGGGTCACCGCCGACCTGCACCAGGTGCGGCAGCGGCTGCGCGAGGTGGAGGCCGGCGAGCAGGAACCGGTCGCCATCGTCGCCATGAGCTGCCGCTTCCCCGGCGGGGTCAGCTCACCGGAGGACCTGTGGGAGGTGGTCGCGTCCGGCCGGGACGTCATCACCGACTTCCCGGCGGACCGGGGCTGGGACCTCGGCGCGCTGCACGACGGCGACCCGGAGCAGGCCGGCACCTCGTACGCGCGCCGGGGCGGCTTCGTGCCCGACCTCGCCGACTTCGACCCCGGCTTCTTCGCCATCTCGCCGCGCGAGGCGCTGGCCATGGACCCGCAGCAGCGGTGGCTGCTGGAGACCTCCTGGGAGGTGTTCGAGCGCGCCGGGATCGATCCGCACACCCTGCGCGGCAGCCGGACCGGGGTCTTCGCCGGCAGCACCGGCCAGGACTACGGCAGCGTGCTCATGGGCGCCGCCGACGGCCTGGAGGGCCACCTGATGACCGGCAACGCCGGCAGCGTGATGTCCGGCCGGATCGCCTACACCTTCGGCCTGGAGGGGCCCGCGGTCACCGTCGACACCGCCTGCTCGTCGTCGCTTGTCGCCCTGCACCTGGCCGGGCAGGCGCTGCGGCAGCGGGAGTGCGGCCTCGCCGTCGTCGCCGGGGTCACCGCGATGTGCACCCCGGCCGCGTTCGTCGAGTTCTCCCGGCAGCGCGGCCTCGCCGCCGACGGGCGGTGCAAGGCGTTCGCGGCCGCCGCCGACGGCACCGGCTGGTCCGAGGGCGTCGGCGTGCTGCTGCTGGAACGGCTCAGCGACGCCCGGCGCAACGGCCACCCGATCCTCGCCGTGGTCCGCGGCAGCGCGGTCAACCAGGACGGCGCCTCCAACGGCCTGAGCGCCCCCAACGGGCCCGCCCAGCAGCGGGTGATCCGGCAGGCCCTGGCCAACGCCGGTCTCGCCGCCGGCGGCGTGGACGTGGTCGAGGCGCACGGCACCGGCACCCGGCTCGGCGACCCGATCGAGGCGCAGGCGCTGCTGGCCACGTACGGGCAGGACCGGGGGGACGCGGCGCCGCTGCTGCTCGGCTCGGTCAAGTCCAACCTCGGGCACACCCAGGCCGCGGCCGGCGTCGCCGGGGTGATCAAGATGGTGATGGCGATGCGGCACGGCGTCGTCCCGCCCACCCTGCACGTGGACGCCCCGACCCCGCAGGTCGACTGGGACGCCGGCGCCGTCGAACTGGTCACCGAGCCCACCCCGTGGCCGGCGGTGGACCGGCCCCGCCGCTCGGCGGTCTCCTCGTTCGGCGTCTCCGGCACCAACGCGCACACCATCCTCGAACAGGCCCCCGAGCCGGAGGCCGCGCCGGCCGACGCCGCGCCGGCGACCGTCCGCCCGGTCGTGCCGGTGGCGGTGTCGGCCCGCGACGCCGCCGCGCTCGCCGCGCAGGCGGGCCGCTGGGCCGCTCGGCTTGACGCCGAGCCCGACCTGCGGGCCCTGGACGTGGCGTTCTCGTCGGTCACCGCGCGGGCCACCCTCGACCGGCGGGCCGTGATCACGGCGACCGGCCGCGACGACCTCCTGGCCGCGCTGCGGGCGCTCGCGGCGGACGCGCCGTCGGGCGCCGTGGTGGCGGGACAGGCGACCGACCGGGGACACCTGGCCGTGCTCTTCTCCGGTCAGGGCGCGCAGCGCGCCGGCATGGGCCGCGAACTGGCCGAGGCGTTCCCGGTGTTCGCCGCCGCCCTGGACGAGGTGTGCGCGCACCTGGATCCGCTGCTGCCGCAGCCGCTCAAGACGGTGCTGTTCGCCCCCGAAGGCTCGCCCGAGGCAGACCTGCTGGACCAGACGGAATTCACCCAGGCCGGCCTGTTCGCCGTCGAGGTGGCGCTGTTCCGGCTGGTCGAGTCGTTCGGGATCGTGCCGGACCTCGTGGGCGGGCACTCGATCGGGGAGGTCACGGCGGCGTACGTGGCGGGGGTGCTGTCCCTGGCGGACGCGTGCGCCCTCGTCGCGGCGCGGGGCCGGTTGATGCAGGCGCTGCCGGCCGGTGGTGGCATGCTGGCGATCGCCGCCCCCGAGGACGAGGTGGCCGGGTCGATCGCCGGCCTGGCCGGGGTGGACATCGCCGCCGTCAACGGTCCGTCCGCGGTGGTCGTCTCCGGCGCCGTCGGCGTCCTGGACGAGGTCGGGCGGATCTGGCGCGAGCGCGGCGCGCGGACCCGTCGCCTGTCGGTGAGCCACGCGTTCCACAGCCCGCTGATGGAGCCGATGCTGGAGGGGTTCCGCACCGTCCTGGACGGGTTGACGTTCTCGGCGCCGCTGCTGCCGATCGTCTCCAACCTCACCGGCGCCCTCGCCGACGGCGCGGAGATCCGCACCCCGGACTACTGGGTCCGGCACGTCCGCGGGGCCGTCCGGTACGCCGACGGCGTCACGGCGCTGGCGGCCGCCGGCGCCCGGACCTTCCTGGAGATCGGCCCGCAGAGCGTCCTGACCGCCCTCACCGCCGACGCGCTGCCCGACGACGAGGACCTCCTCGCCGTCGCCGTCCAGCGCAAGGACCGACCCGAGCCGCACGCCCTGCTCGCCGCCCTCGCCGACCTGCACGTGCACGGCGTCCCGGTCGACTGGGAGCCCTGGTTCGCCGGCACCGGCGCCCGCCGGGTAGACCTGCCCACCTACGCCTTCCAGCACCGGCGCTACTGGCCGGAGGCGGGCGGCGGCTGGACCGGCGACGTCACCGCGGTCGGCCTGCGCCCCGCCCGGCACCCGCTGCTCGGCGCGGCCGTCGGCGTCGCGCACGCCGAGGGCTTCCTGTTCACCGGGCGGCTGGCCCGGCGTACGCACCCGTGGATCGCCGACCACGTCGTCTTCGACACCGTGCTGCTGCCCGGCACCGGCTTCGTCGAACTCGCCCTCCAGGCCGGCGCGCACGTCGGCGCGGACCACGTCCGGGAACTCACCCTGGAGGCGCCGCTCATCCTCCCGGAGACCGGCGGCGTCGACATCCAGCTCTGGATCGGCCCCGCCGACGACACCGGCTGCCGGTCGGTGTCGCTGCACTCCGCCCCGGACGGCGAACCGGCCGACGGCGAGCGCGCCTGGACCCGCAACGCCAGCGGCGTACTGGCCGGCGGGCCGGCCGCCCCGAGCGGGCCGCCCGGCTGGTCCGACCTGACCGCCTGGCCGCCCCCCGGCGCGACCGAGGTCGCCACCGACGACCTGTACCGGCACCTCGCCGCCCGGGGCTACGACTACGGCCCGTCCTTCATCGCGCTGCGCTCGGCCTGGCGGCGCGGGGACGATCTCTTCGCCGAACTGGCGCTGCCCGAGACGCCCGCCGCCGAGGCCGACGCGTACGGCCTGCACCCGGCGCTGCTCGACGCGGCGCTGCACACCCTCGGCCTCACCCCGCCCGGTGGCGCCCCGGCCGGGGCGACCATCCCGCCCGGCCACGGCCGGCTGCCGTTCTCCTGGAACGACGTGGCCCTGCACGCCGCCGGCGCGGCGGCGGCCCGGGTCCGCGTCACGCACACCGGCACCGACAGCGTCTCGCTGCTGCTGGCCGACGTCACCGGCGCTCCGATCGTCTCCGTCGGCTCCCTCGTCCTGCGGCCCGTCTCCGCCGACCAGCTCCGGGTGGCGGGGGGCGGCGACACCGAGTCGCTGTACCGGGTGGAGTGGGCGCCGCTCGCCCCGGCCGCCGCCCCGCCGACCGTCGCCTGGGCGGTCATCGGCGATGACGCCGGCCTCACCGACGCCCTCGCGGCCGCCGGCACGGCCGCGGCGGCGTACCCCGGGCTGGACGCCCTGGCCGCGGCGCTCGACGACGGCGCGGACGTCCCCGGCGTGCTGGTGGTGCCCTTCCTCGACGCGGCCGGGCCGGCCGACGTGCCGCGGGCCGTGGCGGAGACCACCCACCGGGCGCTCGACGTGCTCCAGCGGTTCCTCGCCGACGACCGGTACGCGGCGGCCCGCCTGGTGGTGCTGACCCGGGGCGCGGTCGCCACCGCCCAGGACACCGACCTCACCGACCTGGCCGGCGCCGCCGTGATCGGCCTGCTGCGGTCCGCCCAGTCGGAGAACCCCGACCGGTTCGTGCTGGTCGACGTCGACGACGTGCCCGGCTCCGCCGCCGCGCTGGTGCCGGCGGTCGCCACCGACGAGCCGCAGCTCGCCATCCGGTCCGGCGTCGCCGCGGGCGCCCGCCTCACCCGGGTCCCCGCTCTCGCCGAGCCGCCCGCCGCCCCGTTCGACGGCGACGGCACCGTCCTGATCACCGGCGCCACCGGCACCCTCGGGCAGCTGATGAGCCGGCACCTGGTGACACAGCACGGCGTCCGCCACCTGATCCTCACCAGCCGGCGCGGCCGGTCCGCCGCCGGGGTCGCCGAACTCTGCGCCGACCTGGAGGCGCTGGGCGCCACCGTCACCGTCGCCGCCTGCGACGTCGCCGACCGGGCCGCCGTCGCGGACCTGCTCGCCGCGATCCCGTCGGCGCACCCGCTCACCGCCGTCATCCACGCCGCCGGCGTCCGCGACGACGGCGTGATCTCCTCGCTCACGCCGGAGCGGATGGACGACGTCCTGCGGCCGAAGGTGGACGCCGCCTGGAACCTGCACGAGCTGACCGCCGACCTCGACCTCACCGCGTTCGTCTCGTACTCGTCGCTCGCGGCCACGGCCGGCGGCCCCGGCCAGGGCAACTACGCCGCCGCCAACGCGTTCCTCGACGGGCTGGCCCACCACCGCAGGGCCCGCGGGCTGGCCGCGCTCACCCTCGCCTGGGGCCTCTGGGCCGACCGCAGCGGCATGACCACCGAGCTGGACGACGTCCACCTCAACCGGATCTCCCGCTCCGGCGTGGCCGCCATGGAGGCCGAGGAGGGCCTGGCCCTCTTCGACGCCGCCTGCCGGACGGCCGACGCGGCGCTCGTCCCGGCCCGCCTCGACCTCGCCGCCATGAGGATGCAGTTCGCCGGCGCCGTCCCGCCCCTGTACCGGGCGCTGATCCGCGGCGGCCGGGGCGCCGCGGCGCTCCCGACCACCGGGGCGTCCCTGGTGCAGCAGCTCGCCGCGCTGGGCGACGCCGACCGGGTCGCCGCGCTGGTCGAGATCGTCCGCGGCCAGGCCGCCGCCGTGCTCGGCTACCCGGACCCGGCCGCCATCGAGCCGCGCCGGGCGTTCAGCGAGCTCGGGTTCGACTCGCTCACCGCCGTCGAGATGCGCAACCGGCTGAACAACGCGTTCGGCATGCGCCTGCCCGCCACCCTGGTCTTCGACTACCCGAGCCCGCACGACCTGGCCGTTCACCTCGGCGCCGAGATCGGCGGCACCGCCGCCCCGGCCCGGCCGGTGACCACCACCGTGGCCGTCGGCGACGACGAACCGCTCGCCATCATCGGCATGGCCTGCCGGCTGCCCGGCGGGGTGTCGTCCCCGGAGGAGCTGTGGCGGCTGGTCGCCGACGGCGTCGACGCCGTCACCGACCTGCCCACCGACCGGGGCTGGGACCTGGACACCCTCTACAGCCCCGACCCGGACGCCCCGGGCACCTTCTACGCCCGCGGCGGCGGCTTCCTCGCCGGCGTCGACCGGTTCGACCCGGGCTTCTTCGGCATCAGCCCCCGTGAGGCCCTGGCCATGGACCCGCAGCAGCGCCTGCTGCTGGAGACCACCTGGGAGACCTTCGAGTCGGCCGGCATCGACCCGGCGACCGTGCGTGGCAGCAGCACCGGCGTGTTCGTCGGCACCAGCGGCCAGGACTACGGCTCCCTGCTGGCGTACGCGCCGGAGGAGACCTCCGGCTACGCGCTCACCGGGATGACCAGCAGCGTCATCTCCGGCCGGGTGGCGTACACCTTCGGGCTCGAGGGTCCGGCGGTCTCGCTCGACACCGCCTGCTCGTCCTCCCTCGTCGCGCTGCACTGGGCCGGCCAGGCGCTGCGCCGCGGCGAGTGCGACCTCGCGCTCGCCGGTGGCGTCATCGTGATGGCCACCCCGACCGCCTTCGTGGAGTTCTCCCGGCAGCGCGGCCTGGCCGCCGACGGCCGGTGCAAGTCCTTCGCCGCCTCGGCCGACGGCACCGGCTGGTCCGAGGGCGTCGGCCTGCTGCTGGTCCAGCGGCTCTCCGACGCCCGCCGGCAGGGCCGCCACGTGCTCGCCGTGGTCCGCGGCTCCGCGATCAACCAGGACGGCGCGTCCAACGGGCTGACCGCCCCCAACGGGCCGTCGCAGCAGCGGGTGATCCGGCAGGCTCTCGCCTCGGCCCGGCTCGCGCCGTCCGACGTGGATGTGGTGGAGGCGCACGGCACCGGCACGACGCTGGGCGACCCCATCGAGGCGCAGGCGCTCATCGCCACGTACGGGCAGGACCGGGGCGAGGGTGGGCCGCTGCTGCTCGGCTCGATCAAGTCCAACATCGGGCACGCGCAGGCCGCCGCCGGGGTGGCCGGTGTGATCAAGATGGTGCAGGCGATTCGGGCGGGCCTCGTGCCGGCCACCCTGCACGTGGACGAGCCGTCGCCGCACATCGACTGGTCGGCCGGGGCCGTGGAGCTGGTCACCGAGGCCCGGCCGTGGCCTGCGGTGGGGCGGCCGCGCCGCGCGGCGGTGTCCTCCTTCGGCATCTCCGGCACCAACGCCCACGTCATCGTCGAGCAGGGCGACGAGCCGGCCGCCCCGGTCACGGGCGGTGCGGGCCTGGTTGACGCAGACGTGACGGTGTGGCCGGTGTCGGCCCGGTCGCGTGGGGCCCTGGCCGGGCAGGCCGCCCGGCTGGCCGCGTACGTCCGGGAGCACGGGGACGCGGACCCGGCGGCGGTGGGCTGGTCGCTGGCCACCACCCGGTCGACGTTCGACCACCGCGCCGTGGTGGTCGGCGCGTCGGTCGAGGAGCTGGTGTCCGGGCTGGACGCGCTGGCCGGCGGCGTGCCCTCGGGGAGCGTCGTGGCGGGCACGGCGTCGGGTCACGGCGCGGGTCCGGTTTTCGTGTTCCCCGGTCAGGGTGCGCAGTCGGCGCGGATGGCGGCGGGCCTCGTGGGCCGCACGCCGGTGTTCGACGCGAAGCTGGCCGAGTGCCAGGCGGCGCTGGCGCCGTATCTGGATGTGGATCTGGCCTCGGTGCTGAGCGGTGACGACGAGTCGTGGTTGGACCGGGTCGAGGTCGTGCAGCCGGTGCTGTGGGCGGTGGGGATGGCCCTGGCGGCGGTGTGGCAGCACGTCGGCGTGGCCCCGCAGGTGGTGATCGGGCACTCGCAGGGCGAGATCGGCGCGGCGTGTGTGGCGGGGATCCTGTCGCTGGAGGACGCGGCGCGGACGGTGGCGTTGCGGTCGCGGGCGCTGGCGGTGCTGGCCGGCACCGGGACGATGGCCTCGATCGACCTGTCGGCGGCGGAGGTGGCCGCGCGCCTGGGCATCGCTGCCGGGCCCGCAACGAGCGAGGGCCCGACGGCAGTGGCGGGTGAGCCGTCGGCCGGTGCGCGAGACGCCGGCCGCTTCGCGGGGGTCGGGATCGCGGCGGTGAACGGCCCGGCCACGGTGGTGGTGTCCGGGCCGCCGCAGGCCGTGGCCGATCTGGTGGAGGCGTGTCAGGCCGACGGGATTCGTGCCCGGCTGGTCCCGGTGGACTACGCGTCGCACTCGCCGTCGGTGCAGCAGGTCGCCGAACAGCTCCGTACCGACCTGGCCGATATCACCCCGCAGCCGGGGCACATCCGTCTCGTGTCGACGCTGACCGGAACCTGGGTGGACCCGGAGACGATGGGCGCCCAGTACTGGTATGACAACCTGCGCCGGACCGTCCAGTTCGACCCGGCGGTCCGCACGGCCATCACGGCGGGTCACACGACGTTCGTCGAAATCTCCCCGCACCCGGTGCTCACCATGCCGGTCACCGCGATCCTCGACGACACCGGCACCACCGGCCACACGGTCGGCACCCTGCGCCGCGGCGAGGACGACCCCACCCGCCTGCTCACCAACCTGGCCACCGCGCACACCCTCGGCCTCCCGGTGGACCTCACCAAGGTCCTCGCCGAGACCGGCACCGTCGACCTGCCCACCTACGCCTTCGAGCAGCAGCGGTTCTGGCTCGACCCGCCCGTGCACCGGGCCCAGGACGTCGCCTCCGCCGGCCTCCAGGACGCCGGCCACCCGCTGCTCAGCGCCGCGGTCACCTTCCCCGACAGCGAGCGGATGGTGTTCACCGGGCGGCTGTCGGTGCGTACCCACCCGTGGCTCGGCGAGCACCGGGTGATGGACGCCATCCTGCTGCCCGGCACCGCCTTCGTGGAACTCGCCGCCCACGCCGGCGAGCAGGCCGGCGCGCCCGTGGTGGAGGAGCTCACCCTGCTCGCCCCGCTGGTCCTGCCCGAACTCGGCTCCCTCCAGGTGCAGCTCACCGTCGGCGAGCGCGACGAGGCGGGCCGCCGCACCGTGCAACTGCACTCGCGCCCGTACCGCGACGGGTCGGACGAGATCCTCGCCGACGTGGCCTGGACCTGCCACGCCACCGGCCTGCTCGCCCCCCGGACCACCGAACCGCCCGCCTTCGACCTCGGCGTCTGGCCGCCGCCGGGCGCCACCCCGGTGGAGTCCGACGCCTTCTACGCCGGCATCGAGGCGACCGTCTTCGGCTACGGCCCCGTGTTCCGCGGCCTGCGCGCCGCCTGGACCCGCGGGGACGAGGTCTTCGCCGAGGTGGAACTGCCCGCCGACCACCACGCCGAGGCCGGTCGCTTCGGCATCCACCCGGCGCTGCTCGACGGCGCTTTGCAGGCCATGTCCATCGGCGGCTTCCTCGGCCGGATGGGCGACGGCGCCGACGCCACCGTGCCCCGGCTCCCGTTCGCCTGGACCGGGGTGACCCTGCTCGCCGCCGGCGCCACCGCCCTGCGGGTGCGCGTCGCCGCGGCCGGCGAGGTCGGCGTCACCTTCCAGGTCGCCGACGCCACCGGCGCCCCCGTCCTGCACGCCCGATCGCTGATCATGCGGCGGGTCACCGGGGACGCCCTCGGCGCCGCCCGCTCCGGCCGGCACGAGTCGCTGTTCCAGGTGAACTGGCCGACGGTGCCCGTACCCGCGGGGCCGGTCCCCGCCGCCACCCGGTGGGTGGTGCTCGGCGACGACCTGGCCCTCAGCGCCGCCGGCGAGGCCGCCGGCGCCCGGGTCCGCACCGACCTCGACCCCGACTCCTTCGCCGACCTGCTCGCCGGGGGCGAGCCGGCGCCCGAGGCACTGATCGTGCCGGTCGGCGGCGCCGGGAACAACGGCGACGCCGACACGGACGCCGACGTCGCGGCGCAGGCCCGCGCCACCACCCACCGCGTCCTGCACACCCTGCGGACCTGGCTCGCCGACGACCGGTTCGCCGACACCCGGCTGGTGCTCGTCACCCGCGACGCCGTGGCGGTGGGGGAGCAGCCGGTGGTCGACCTGCGGCAGGCACCCGTCTGGGGCCTGCTCCGGGCCGCCCAGCTCGAACACCCCGGCCGCCTCCAGCTCGTCGACCTCGACGCCGACCCGGACAGCGCCGCCCTGCTCGCCGCCGCGATCGGCGCCGGCGATCCGCAGGTCGCCCTGCGGGCCGGCCAGGTACGCGCCCCGCGCCTCGCCCGGGTTCCGGCCGCCCTGGAGCCACTGCCCGGCGGCGTCGACCCGGACGGCACCGTGCTGATCACCGGCGGCACCGGCGTGCTGGGCCGGCTGCTGGCCCGCCACCTCGCCACCACCCACGGTGTGCGGCACCTGCTGCTCGCCGGCCGGCGG
>NZ_MUYZ01000243.1:0-10566 GCF_003013775.1 Micromonospora sp. MH33 | reverse complement strand
TCCCCGGCGCAGCCCACCCACCGCCGGGCGCCGGCTGGTTCCCCGGGTACGCCCCGGACGCCGGCCAGCCCGCCGGCACCGACGGTCCCGGGGCCGGCGGAGCGGAGTACCCGCCCTGGTGCGACGGGGAGCCGGGCGAGGCCGACGGTCCCGGGGCGGGAGGAGCGGCGTACCCCGCGTGGTGCGACGGGGAGCCGGGCGCGGTCGATGGTCCGCCGGTGGGAGGGGCGGCGTACCCGCCGTGGTGCGGAGGCGACCAGGGCGGGGCGGGTGGATACGGCCCGGCGGGCGGCCAGGACCCGGGCGGAGCGGACTGCGGCGAGCCGGGCGGGGCATACCCCGCGGGGATGACCTCCGGTGACGCGCCGGACCCCCCGGCGGGCCCGGCGTCCGGTCCGGCCCAGGGGCTGACCGGCGGCGGGCCGCCGGCGTCCGGCCCGGTGCCGGGGCGGGCCGGGTCGCCTCCCGGCGGCGGGGCCGGTTCCGTCACGGGGTCCTCCTGTCGACGTGGCTCGCCCGCCGCACGGCGGACACCGGCCAGGCTACCGTCGCGGGTCTCGCCGGCGGGGCCGGGCGCGGGGCCGCTCCCCCGCCCGGTCAGTCGACGTTCGGGGCGAAGTCGTGCCCGAACGGGGCCCCGGCCAGCCGGACAACGCCGATCACCACGGCCGCCACGATCGCCACGGCCGCGAGCACCAGGCCGGTCCAGGCCAACTGCTCGCCCCGGCGCAGCCAGCCGGCGCCGGTGAGGTAGCCACCCGAGACGTACGCTTCGCGGCGGGCCTGCCGGGCGAGGGTGAGCGCGATGGTCGCGGGCACCACCCCGCCGACGAAGAACCCGGTGAGCGCCCCGATCAGCCCGAGGGCGAAGACCGCGCGGGCCTTGGTCGAGCGGACCGGCTCGGGGTCGAGCGGATGGCGCTGCCCCTGCTGGGCGACGGGCACCTGCCCGGGCACGGTCGTCATGCCCACCATCATGCCCCGCCGTGCCGGCCGGGGGGCCCACGGCAGCGCGACGCCGCCGCCGGACGCGACGAGGCCCCCGGCGGTGCCGGGGGCCTCGTCGTTTCCTACTGCTTAGCGGTACGACCCGAAGTCGAAGTCGTCCAGCGGCACCGCCTGGCCGCTGGCCGGCCCGAAGCCGTAGTCGGTCTCCGGGTAGCCGGTCATCGAGTAGACCTTGGCCTTCGCCTCCTCGGTCGGCTCGACCCGGACGTTGCGGTACTTGCTGATGCCCGTACCGGCCGGGATGAGCTTACCGATGATCACGTTCTCCTTGAGGCCGACCAGCGAGTCGCTGCGCGAGTTGATCGCCGCGTCGGTCAGCACCCGGGTGGTCTCCTGGAAGGAGGCCGCCGACAGCCAGGAGTCCGTGGCCAGCGAGGCCTTGGTGATACCCATCAGCACCGGGCGACCGGCGGCGGGCTCGCCACCCTCGCCGACGAGCCGGCGGTTCTCCGACTCGAAGAGCGCCCGGTCGACCAGCACGCCCGGCAGGAACTCGGTCGAGCCGGAGTCGATGACCGTCACCCGCTTGAGCATCTGGCGGATGATGATCTCGATGTGCTTGTCGTGGATGAGCACACCCTGCGAGCGGTAGACCTCCTGGACCTCCTGGGTCAGGTGGACCTGGACCGCGCGCGGGCCGAGGATGCGCAGCAGCTCGTGCGGGTCGATGGTGCCCTCGGTGAGCTTCTCGCCGACCTCGACGTGGTCGCCGTCGTGCGCCCGGAGCCGGACCCGCTTCGAGATCTTGTCGTAGACGATCTCGTCGCTGCCGTCGTCCGGGATGACGACGATCTTGCGGGACCGCTCGCCGTCCTCGATCCGGATCCGACCCGGGGTGTCGGCGATGGGCGCCTTACCCTTCGGGACCCGGGCCTCGAAGATCTCCTGGACACGGGGCAGACCCTGGGTGATGTCCTCACCCGCGACACCACCGGTGTGGAAGGTACGCATCGTCAGCTGCGTACCCGGCTCACCGATCGACTGGGCGGCGATGATGCCGACCGCCTCGCCGACGTCCACGGTCTTGCCGGTCGGCAGCGAGCGGCCGTAGCACGCACCGCAGACGCCCAGCTTCGACTCGCAGGTGAGCACGCTGCGCACCCGCACCGTCTCCACCCCGGCGGCGACGATCGCGTCGACCAGGATGGAGTTGATGTCCTGGCCGCGGTGGGCGACGACGTTGCCGTCCGGGCCCTTGATGTCGTCGGCCAGGGTACGGGCGTGCACGCTGGTCTCGGCGTGCTCGTGCACGACCAGCTTGCCGTCGACCCGCTCGCCGATCTGCATCGGGATGGCGCGGTCGGTGCCGCAGTCCTCCTCGCGGATGATGACGTCCTGCGAGACGTCCACCAGACGCCGGGTCAGGTAACCCGAGTCGGCGGTACGCAGGGCGGTGTCCGCGAGACCCTTCCGGGCACCGTGCGTGGAGATGAAGTACTCCAGCACGGACAGACCCTCCCGGTACGAGGCCTTGATCGGCCGCGGGATGATCTCGCCCTTCGGGTTGGCCACCAGACCACGGATCGCCGCGATCTGCCGGAGCTGGAGCAGGTTACCGCGGGCACCCGAGTTGATCATCTTCCACAGCGGGTTCTCCTGCGGCAGCGCGGTGTCCATCTCCTTGGCGACCTCGTTGGTCGCCTTGGTCCAGATCTCGATGAGCTCGCCGCGACGCTCCTCGGCGGTCATCAGACCACGCTGGTACTGCTTGTCGATCCGGTCCGCTTCCTTCTCGTACCGCTCCAGGATCTCCCGCTTGCGCGGCGGAGCGATGACGTCCTCCATGCCGATGGTGACGCCGGACCAGGTGGCCCAGTGGAAACCGGCCTCCTTGAGCCCGTCCAGGGTGGCCGCCAGGGCCACCTTCGGGAAGCGCTCGGCGAGGTCGTTGACGATCGCGGAGAGCTGGCCCTTGCGGATCTCGTAGTTCACGAAGCGGTAGCCCTGCGGCAGCGTCTCGTTGAACAGGACCCGGCCCAGGGTGGTCTCCACCGTCACCGGCTCGCCCTCGACCCAGCCCTCGGGCGCGACCCACGGCTCGGCACCGGCGCCGTTGTCGACACCGACGATGCCACGCAGGCGGATCTTGACCGGGGTCTGCAGGTGCAGCTCACGGTTGTCGAAGGCCATCCGCGCCTCGGCGTCCGAGCTGAACGCCCGGCCCTCGCCCTGCCCACCCGGGGTGAGGTGGGTGAGGTGGTAGAGGCCGATGACCATGTCCTGGGTGGGCATGGTGACCGGCTTGCCGTCGGCCGGCTTGAGGATGTTGTTCGACGACAGCATCAGGATCCGCGCCTCGGCCTGGGCCTCGGCGGACAGCGGCACGTGGACCGCCATCTGGTCACCGTCGAAGTCGGCGTTGAACGCGGTGCAGACCAGCGGGTGGATCTGGATCGCCTTGCCCTCGACCAGCTGCGGCTCGAAGGCCTGGATGCCCAGCCGGTGCAGGGTCGGCGCCCGGTTCAGCAGGACCGGGTGCTCGCCGATGACCTCTTCCAGCACGTCCCACACGACCGGGCGCTGCCGCTCGACCATCCGCTTGGCGGACTTGATGTTCTGCGCGTGGTTGAGGTCCACCAGCCGCTTCATCACGAACGGCTTGAACAGCTCCAGCGCCATCTGCTTGGGCAGGCCGCACTGGTGCAGCTTGAGCTTCGGGCCGACCACGATGACCGAACGGCCGGAGTAGTCGACGCGCTTGCCGAGCAGGTTCTGGCGGAACCGGCCCTGCTTGCCCTTGAGCATGTCGGAGAGTGACTTCAGCGGGCGGTTGCCCGGACCGGTGACCGGCCGGCCCCGACGGCCGTTGTCGAACAGCGCGTCGACGGCCTCCTGGAGCATCCGCTTCTCGTTGTTGACGATGATCTCGGGCGCGCCGAGGTCGATCAGCCGCTTGAGGCGGTTGTTCCGGTTGATCACCCGGCGGTACAGGTCGTTCAGGTCGGAGGTCGCGAAGCGGCCACCGTCCAGCTGCACCATCGGACGCAGGTCCGGCGGGATGACCGGGACGCAGTCCAGCACCATGCCGAGCGGCGAGTTGCGGGTGTTCTGGAACGCCGCCACGACCTTGAGCCGCTTGAGCGCCCGGATCTTCCGCTGGCCCTTGCCGGACCGGATGGTCTCGCGCAGGCTCTCGGCCTCGGCCTCCAGGTCCATGTTCTGGACCAGCGCCTTGATGGCCTCGGCGCCCATGCTGCCGGTGAAGTACTCACCGAAGCGGTCGCGCAGCTCGCGGTAGAGCAGCTCGTCGGTGACCAGCTGCTTCGGCTCGAGCTTGCGGAAGGTGTCGAGGACCTCGTCGAGGCGGTCGATCTCGCGCTGGGCCCGGTCGCGGATCTGGCGCATCTCGCGCTCTCCGCCCTCCTTGACCTTGCGCCGGACGTCCGCCTTCGCGCCCTCGGCCTCCAGCTCGGCCAGGTCGGCCTCGAGCTTGGCGGCCCGCTTCTCGATCTCCGAGTCGCGGCTGTTCTCGGCCTGCCGCTTCTCGGCCAGGATCTCGTTCTCGATGGTCGAGAGGTCACGGTGACGCGCTTCGGCGTCCACGCTCGTCACGACGTACGAGGCGAAGTAGATGATCTTTTCGAGGTCCTTCGGGGCGAGGTCCAGCAGGTAGCCCAGCCGGCTCGGCACGCCCTTGAAGTACCAGATGTGGGTCACCGGAGCGGCCAGCTCGATGTGACCCATCCGCTCCCGGCGGACCTTGGAGCGGGTCACCTCGACGCCGCAGCGCTCGCAGATGATGCCCTTGAAGCGGACCCGCTTGTACTTACCGCAGTAGCACTCCCAGTCCCGCTGCGGACCGAAGATCTTCTCGCAGAAGAGCCCGTCCTTTTCCGGCTTCAGGGTGCGGTAGTTGATGGTCTCGGGCTTCTTGACCTCGCCGTGGGACCACTGACGGATGTCGTCGGCGGTGGCGAGACCGATGCGCAGCTCGTCGAAGAAGTTGACGTCGAGCACTATGTCCCCTATGTCGTCGTCTGTACTGCTTAGCTAACGGGCGGGGTCGGGAGCCGGCGAACCGGCTCCCGACCGCTCGCCTCAGACCTCTTCGACCGAGCTCGGCTCGCGCCGGGACAGGTCGATGCCCAGCTCCTCCGCGGCCCGGAACACCTCGTCGTCGGTCTCGCGCATCTCCAGGGCCACACCGTCGCTGGAGAGCACCTCGACGTTGAGGCACAGCGACTGCAGCTCCTTGAGCAGCACCTTGAACGACTCCGGGATGCCCGGCTCGGGAATGTTCTCGCCCTTGACGATCGCCTCGTAGACCTTCACCCGGCCGAGGACGTCGTCGGACTTGATGGTCAGCAGCTCCTGCAGGGCGTAGGCGGCGCCGTACGCCTGCATGGCCCAGCACTCCATCTCACCGAAGCGCTGGCCACCGAACTGCGCCTTACCACCCAGCGGCTGCTGCGTGATCATCGAGTACGGGCCGGTCGACCGGGCGTGGATCTTGTCGTCGACCAGGTGGTTGAGCTTCAGGATGTAGACGTAGCCGACCGCGATCGGGTCCGGCAGCGGCTCACCGGAGCGACCGTCGAACAGCTGCGCCTTGCCGGTGCGCCCGATCAGCTGCTTGCCGTCCCGGTTGGGCAGGGTCGACTCGAGCAGACCGGAGATCTCCTCCTCGCGGGCACCGTCGAAGACCGGGGTGGCCACGTTGGTGTCCGGCTCGGACTCGTGCGCCTCGATCGAGCGGAGCTGGCGCTTCCACTCGGCGTCGTCGCCGTCCACGCTCCAGCCGGTCTTGGCCACCCACCCGAGGTGGGTCTCCAGGACCTGGCCGATGTTCATCCGGGACGGCACACCGAGCGGGTTCAGCACGATGTCGACCGGGGTGCCGTCCTCCAGGAACGGCATGTCCTCGATCGGCAGGATCTTGGAGATGACGCCCTTGTTGCCGTGGCGGCCCGCGAGCTTGTCACCGTCCTGGATCTTGCGCTTCTGGGCCACGTAGACCCGGACCAGCTCGTTCACGCCCGGGGGCAGCTCGTCGCCGTCCTCGCGGGAGAAGGTACGCACACCGATGACCGTGCCGGTCTCGCCGTGCGGCACCTTCAGCGAGGTGTCCCGGACCTCGCGCGCCTTCTCACCGAAGATCGCGCGGAGCAGCCGCTCCTCGGGGGTCAGCTCGGTCTCACCCTTCGGGGTGACCTTGCCGACCAGGATGTCGCCGGGGACGACCTCGGCGCCGATCCGGATGATGCCGCGCTCGTCGAGGTCGGCGAGCATCTCCTCGCTGACGTTCGGGATGTCGCGGGTGATCTCCTCCGGGCCGAGCTTGGTGTCCCGGGCGTCGACCTCGTGCTCCTCGATGTGGATCGAGGTGAGCACGTCCTGCTGCACGAGGCGCTGCGACAGGATGATCGCGTCCTCGTAGTTGTGGCCCTCCCAGCACATGAACGCCACGAGCAGGTTGCGCCCGAGCGCCATCTCGCCCTCGTCGGTGCACGGACCGTCGGCGATGACCTGGCCGGCCTCGACGCGGTCGCCCTCGAAGACGACCGGCTTCTGGTTGACGCAGGAGCCGGCGTTGGAGCGGCGGAACTTGTGCAGCAGGTACGTCCGGCGGTGGCCGTCGTCCTGGTGGACCGTGATGTAGTCCGCGCAGAGGTCCTCGACCACACCGCCGACCTCGGCGACGACCACGTCACCGGCGTCCACGGCCGCGCGGTACTCCATGCCCGTGCCGACCAGCGGGGCCTCCGCCTTGACCAGCGGCACCGCCTGGCGCTGCATGTTCGCGCCCATGAGCGCGCGGTTGGCGTCGTCGTGCTCCAGGAACGGGATCATCGCGGTCGCGACCGAAGTCATCTGCCGCGGCGAGACGTCCATGTAGTCGACGGCCCCCGGCGCCACGTCCTCGGTCTCGCCGCCCTTACGGCGGACCAGGACGCGGTCCTCGGCGAACGTGCCGTCCGACTTCAGCGGGGCGTTGGCCTGCGCCTTGACGAACCGGTCCTCCTCGTCCGCGGTCAGGTAGTCGATCTGGTCGGTGACCCGACCGTCGATGACCTTCCGGTACGGCGTCTCGATGAAGCCGAACGGGTTGACCCGGGCGAAGGTGGAGAGCGCGCCGATCAGGCCGATGTTCGGGCCTTCCGGCGTCTCGATCGGGCACATCCGGCCGTAGTGGGACGGGTGCACGTCACGGACCTCGAAGCCGGCCCGCTCCCGGGACAGACCACCCGGGCCGAGCGCGCTCAGCCGGCGCCGGTGGGTCAGGCCCGCCAGCGGGTTGGTCTGGTCCATGAACTGGGACAGCTGCGACGTGCCGAAGAACTCCTTGATCGCCGCCACCACCGGGCGGATGTTGATCAGGGTCTGCGGCGTGATCGCCTCGACGTCCTGGGTGGTCATCCGCTCGCGGACGACCCGCTCCATGCGGGAGAGACCGACCCGGACCTGGTTCTGGATCAGCTCGCCCACGGTACGCAGGCGCCGGTTGCCGAAGTGGTCGATGTCGTCGGCCTCGTATCCGTCCTCACCGGCGTGCAGCCGGCAGAGGTACTCCACGGTGGCGACGATGTCGTCCTCGGTCAGCGTGCCGGTGGTGATCGGCACGGCCAGCTCGAGCTTCTTGTTGAACTTGTAACGCCCGACCTTGGCGACGTCGTACCGCTTCGGGTTGAAGAAGAGGTTGTCGAGCAGGGTCTGGGCGTTCTCGCGGGTCGGCGGCTCGCCAGGGCGGAGCTTCCGGTAGATGTCGAGCAGCGCCTCGTCCTGCCCGGCGATGTGGTCCTTCTCGAGCGTGGTCATCATCAGCTCGGACCAGCCGAACTTCTCGCGGATCTGCTCCGCCGACCACCCGATGGCCTTGAGCAGGACGGTGACGGCCTGCCGGCGCTTGCGGTCGATGCGGACGCCGACCGTGTCGCGCTTGTCGATGTCGAACTCCAGCCAGGCACCCCGGCTCGGGATCACCTTGACGCTGGAGAGGTCGCGGTCGGAGGTCTTGTCCGGCTGCTTGTCGAAGTAGACGCCCGGCGAGCGGACGAGCTGGCTGACCACAACGCGCTCGGTGCCGTTGATGATGAAGGTGCCCTTCGGCGTCATCATCGGGAAGTCACCCATGAACACCGTCTGGCTCTTGATCTCGCCAGTGGTGTTGTTGGTGAACTCCGCGGTCACGAACAGCGGGGCGCAGTAGGTCAGGTCCTTCTCCTTGCACTCCTCGATCGAGGCCTTGACCTCGTCGAAGCGCGGAGCCGAGAAGGAAAGCGACATGGTGCCGGAGAAGTCCTCAATGGGACTGATCTCGTCGAGGATCTCCGCGAGACCCGAGCGTGCGTGCGGGTCGTCCGCCGACCGGCCCTGCCAAGCCTCGTTGCCGACGAGCCAGTCGAAGGACTCGTTCTGGATGGCGAGGAGGTTGGGGACCTCGAGGTGTTCGGTAATCCGACCGAAAGAAACTCGGCGGGGCGCGAATGCGCTCGACGTACGACTGGTCTTCGCAGGGCGGGAAGCTGCCAAGATGCGTCCTTCCGAGGACCGGTGCTGCAGAACGGCTGGTACGCGTGCACTCCAATGACCCCACCAGAAATATCCGTAAACGGACATTTCCGAGCAGGGGTCAAGTCGGAAGGCAGCGCAAACTAGCAGTGTAGCCGAGAGGCTAACCGCTGTCCAGCCCACCCCGCAGGTCGTCGCGGAACTTGCCTCGGGACCTCGGAAAACCGGGTCAACCGGGCTGCTCGGAACGCGACGTTCCTGCCGGTCCGCTCAGGCGCAGCGGCGGTGGTGCTGCCGTTGCCTTACCCGAGAGGCGGCCGTTGCAAGCGCGGAAGGTCTTGCTGGTGTCAGCGTGCCTGTCGGGCCCGTGCCGCGTCAAGGGCCGGTTACCGCTCGGGGTGTCTTTCCCACCGACGGGCTACCGACAGACACCGCCGTGACCCCGGTACGCCGGACGCGGACGCCCTGCTCACGCCGCTGCCACCGGTTAGCACCAACACGGCGGGCGGCGATCCGGTTCCCGGATCGCCGCCCGCCGCGACGCGGTGTGCCCCGGCTCACGTGAGCCGGACGCGCGTCAGGTCGAACTCAAGGTCACTTGAGGGTGACCTTGGCGCCCTCGCCCTCGAGCTTGGCCTTGGCCTTCTCGGCGGTCTCCTTGTTGGCCTTCTCCAGGACGGCCTTCGGAGCGGCCTCGACCAGGTCCTTGGCCTCCTTGAGGCCCAGGCCGGTCAGCTCACGCACGACCTTGATGACCTGGATCTTCTTGCCACCGTCGGCGTCGAGGATGACGTCGAACTCGTCCTTCTCCGGCTCGGCCTCGGCCGGGGCGGCACCCGGGGCGGCGGCGGCCATCGCGACCGGAGCCGCGGCGGTGACCTCGAAGGTCTCCTCGAACTGCTTCACGAACTCGGAGAGCTCGATCAGCGTCATCTCCTTGAACGCGTCGAGCAGCTCGTCGGTGCTGAGCTTCGCCATGTCTGGCGTCCTTTCTGAAAGTGAAAACTAAGAACGTGGGTGCGCCGGGTGGCCTCAGGCCGCCTCGGCGCCCTCCTTCTCGCGCTTGTCCTGCAGAGCGGCCGCCAGACGCGCGGTCTTGGCGAGCGGAGCCTGGAACAGGGCCGCGGCCTTGCTCAGGTTGCCCTTCATGGCGCCGGCCAGCTTCGCCAGCAGCACCTCGCGGGACTCCAGGTCGGCGAGCTTCGTGACCTCGGCCGCGGAAATGGCCTTGCCCTCGAAGACACCGCCCTTGATGACGAGCTTCGGGTTGGCCTTCGCGAAGTCGCGAAGCCCCTTCGCCGCCTCGACGACGTCGCCCGAAACGAAAGTCAGCGCGGTAGGACCGGTGAACAGCTCGTCGAGGCCGGAGATGCCCGCATCGGTCGCGGCACGCTTGGCCAGCGTGTTCTTCGCGACCGTGTAGCTGGTCTCCTTGCCGAGCGAGCGCCGCAGCTGGGTGAGCTGCGAAACCGTGAGCCCGCGGTACTCGGTCAGCACGGTCGCCCCCGCGTTGCGGAAGCTCTCGGTCAGCTCGGCGACGGCCGTGGCCTTGTCGGCCCGGATCGGCTTGTCCGCCATGTCCCTCCTCTCTCGTTGCTCGGAGCTGGTACGCCGGCGACGAGCGGACGCTCGCGACGGCGGCGGAGGCATGACGACAACGAGAAAAGCCCCGGCGCAGGGCGCGCGGGGCGAGGGCCGGCACCGTGGGCGCGGTCGGCGGACCACGTACAGCACCGAGTTTCGCTTGCCGCCCTGCGCGGGTCGCCCGTCATCGCGGAACCTTCGACCGTGCCAGGGCACGGTGACCAGCGGTCTCTGGGTGGAACTACGCGCCAAGGCTACGCGACGTGTCCCGTTACCTCCAAATCGGCCCCGGGGTGCTCCCGGTCACTCAGGCGCGGCTCCGGCGGCCCCAGGCGTAGCCGGCCAGCACCACGGCCGCCCAGGCCAGCGCCCAGACGGTCAGCAGCAGGCCGGTGGGAGCGGCGAGCGGGCCGGCCAGCGCCCGGGCGGTGGGCAGCACCGGCGGCGCCAGCCAGGGCGCCACCGAGCCGGAGAGGCCGAGGACCAGCGCGCCCACCCCGCCGAGGGTCAGCACGGCGACGCCGT
>NZ_MUYZ01000242.1:0-10586 GCF_003013775.1 Micromonospora sp. MH33 | reverse complement strand
CCCACCGGCGGCTGCGCCGCGCGCTGAGCGACCGCCGACGGCCGGGACCGCCCCGTGGCGGCCCCGGCCGTCGCCTGTTCAGCAGGCGGTGCCGTTGAGCTTCACGGAGGCCGGCGCGGCGGCTGTGCCGTTGGCGGTGAAGCCGATGGTCACCGACGCGCCCGGCGCCAGCGACGCCGCCCAGGTCGGTGCGGCCGCGGTGACCGTGGTGCCGGACTGGGTGACGGTGGCGTTCCAGCCGCTGGCCAGGGTCACGCCGGACGGCCAGGTCCAGGTGGCCGACCACGGGTTGACCGCGGCGGTGCCGGTGTTCTTCACGGTCAGCTCACCCTGGAAGCCGCCCTGCCACGCGTTGACCTGCTTGTACGTGGCCGTGCAGCCGCCGGTCGGTGCGGGCGTGGTGGGTGACGGGGACGGCGAGCCGGACCCGGTCGGGGTCGGGGTGGGGTTGCCGCCACCACCTGTCGGCGGGATCAGGTAGGGCTGGAGGATGTCCTGCTTGGCCTGGTTGATGGTGGTCCAGTCGTCGTTGGCGATGCCGCCGGTGTCACCCGAGTTCGGGTTCCACGACCAGTAGGTGAAGGACATCCCGGTCACGCCGGTCCCGGTGTACGCCATCAGGTTCTGTAGCCAGACCTTGTCCTTCGGGTCCTGGAGCGTGGTGCCGAACTCGCCCATCATGATCGGCGCGAGGTTCTGCTTGTAGAGGTAGCCCCAGTACTTGTCCCAGATCGCCGGCATGTTCGCCGGGTAGGTCGGGTCGTCGAACCAGGCCTGGTGGTAGACCGAGGTGGCGTACTCGTGCGGGGAGTAGACCAGCCGGTTGGCCACGTTGAGCCGGACCGGGAACTGCCCGGCCCTCGACAGGTTGCCGCCCCACCAGCCGCAGTCCTCGTCGTTGCTCGGGTCGTTGTCCCAGACGTTCGACAGGCCGCCGCTCGGGCAGCTCACCCCCTCCACGAAGATCAGCCAGTTCGGCTGGACCCCGAGGATCGCGTTGCCGGCCCGCTCGGCGGCCAGCCGCCAGTCCCGCGCGGTGTCGCCGCAGCCCCAGCAGGCGCCGGTGGCCGCCGGGTTGGTGCCCTCGGCGTGCGGCTCGTTGTGCAGGTCCGCGCCGATCACGGTGGGGTTGTTCGCGTACCGCTGGGCGAGCATCTTCCAGTCGGCGATCCAGGTCGCCTCGGAAACCGTGGAGGTGTACCAGAGCGGCGACTGCCCGGCCGAGGTGGGCCGGTGCCGGTCCAGGATGACCCGCATCCCCTTGCTGCCCGCATAGTCGATGACCTTGTCGAGGATCTGCAACGGGGAGAGGCCGACCAGGTCCGGGTTGACGAAGTCGTTGATGCCGGTGGCCGTCGCGCCCGGCTTCAGCGCGTCGTTCGAGTAGGGGATGCGCAGCGTGTTGTAGCCCAGCCGGGCCATGGTGTCGAGCTGGCCGCGCCACGGGTTGCTCGACCACAGACCGTGGAAGGTCTTGTTGTCGGTCTCCATGCCGAACCAGTTGATGCCGGTGAGCCGGACCGTGGCCCCCGTGCTGTCGACGATCTTGTTGCCACTGGTGTGCAGGTAGCCGGTGCCGGTGCCGCCGGTGGCGGCGGCGGCCGGGGTGGTGCTGACGGCCGCTGCGACGAGGACGCCGGCGGCGGCGGTGGCGAGCGCCGCGAGGGCGCCGCCGAGGGCGGTGGGTCGGTGCATGGCGTGCTCCACTTCGGATGCCCGCGCCGCGCGAGCGCCGCGGGCGGAAAGACCAAGGGAGACGGCCCGCTCGTCATCGAGTACGCGGACAGCGCGCGCCGGGCCGTGTCACGTGGACGGCCACTCGCGGAGGGAGGCACCGGCGAATCCCGACGGCGGGTCGTGCCGTCGTGCCCTCGCGCCGGTGCGGAACCTGGCTCTGCCGCCCATTTTGATCAGGCGGCCTCGATGCGTCAACAGGCGAGCCGGCGGCCGAACGCGGAAGACGCTTTCCCGACCCGGCCGGCGCCGGACACGGGAAAGCCCCCGGTCCCGAGGCGGGACCGGGGGCTCCCGGTGAAGCTCGGCTCAGCCGGCCTGCTCGGCCAGCTGGAGGAACTGCCGCTTCGAGGCGAGCGCCTGCTCGGCCTCCTTGATCCGGCGGGTGTCGCCGGCCGCCTGCGCCCGGGCCAGCCGGTCCTCGGCCTCGGCGACCTGGGCCCGCATCTGGGCCAGCAGCGGGTTGTCCTCCTTGGAGGTGCGCCGCCACGCCGAGTCCATGACGTCGCGGACCTTGTCGTCCACGGCGCGCAGCCGGCGCTCCAGCCCGGCGGCGGCCTCGCGGGGGACCCGGCCGGCCTCGTGCCACTGCGCCTGGATCTCGCGCAGCTTCGCCTGGGCGCCCTTCGGGTCGGCGTCGACGTCGAGCGCCTCGGCCTCGGCGAGCAGGGCCTGCTTGCGCTCCAGGTTGGCGCGCTGCTCGTTGTCCCGCGCAGAGAAGACCTCGCTACGCCGGGTGAAGAACTCGTCCTGCGCCGCCCGGAACCGTTCCCAGAGCTTCTGCTCGGCCTCCTTGGAGGCACGCGGCGCGGCCTTCCACTGGGCCATCAGGTCCTTGAGCTGGTTGGCGGTGGCGCCCCAGTCGGTCGACTCCTTGAGCTTCTCGGCCTCGGCGACCAGCTCCTCCTTGATTCCCTGCGCCTGCTTGCGCTGCTGGTCCAGGGAGGCGAAGTGGGCGCCCCGGCGGCGGGTGAAGCCGTCGCGCGCGGCGGCGAACCGCTTCCACAGCTCACCGTCGGCCTTCTTGTCGACCCCGCGGATGGTCTTCCACTCGTCGAGGATCTCCTTGAGCCGGTCGCCGGCGGTCTTCCAGCCGGTCGACTCGGCGGCCAGCTTCTCCGCCTCCTCGACCAGGGCGGTCTTGCGCGCGAGGGCCTCGCCACGGGCGGCGTCCCGGGCGGCCCGGGCCTCACCGGCCTTCTCCTCGGCCACCGTGGCCAGCTTGTCCAGGCGTGCGGCCAGGGCGTCGATGTCGCCGACGACGTGCGCCTCGGGCAGCGAGGCGCGGATCCGCCGGATCGTGGTCAGCGAGTGGCCGGCGTCCGCCGCGCCCGAGTTGAGCCGGGCCTCGGTCAGGTCCACCTCCGTCACCAGGTCGGCGAAGCGCCGGGCGAAGTGGGCGAGCCCTTCCTCCGGTGCCCCCGCCTGCCAGGATCCGACCACCCGCTCGCCCTCGGCGGTCTTGACGTAGACGGTGCCGTCCTCGTCGACCCGTCCGAAGGCAGTCCAGTCGCTCATGTGCCCATCCTCGTTCTCCCGGCGTCGACGGGACTCCTCCCGCGATCGCCGCCACGGCGCAGCAAAGTTCTCCCGGCATTGTCACAGGTCCGACCCGGTCCGTGTCGAGCGCCTGTCGTCGACCGTGACCATACGGTGTCGTAGCGCCTCGATGACCGGATCGGCGCGGGGACGCACCGGGGGATACGGATAGGTTGGACCGGTGCCCCTGGTCGCCGCCGCCGTCTGCCCCCACCCGCCCCTGATCGTGCCCGAGCTGGCCGGCGCCGCCGCGCCCGAGCTGGACGACCTCCGCGCCGCCGCCGACGCGGCCGTGGCCCGGCTGCTCGCCGCCGACCCCGAGGTGATCCTGCTGCTGGGGGCCGGGCCGGCGACGGAACGGTTCGGCAGTGCCGACCACGGCTCGCTGCGTCCCTTCGGGCTGGACCGGCACGTCCGGCTCTGGAAGGTCAACTGCGCCGGGAGCGACCGCCTGCCGCTGAGCCTGACCATCGGCGCCTGGCTGGTGAACCGGTCCGGCACCGAGCTGCCCCGGCTGGCCCGGGCGGTGGCCGCCGACGCGTCCCCGGCCGAGTGCGCCGCCCTCGGCGCGGACCTGGTCGCCGACCCGGACGGACGGACGGCGCTGCTGGTGCTCGGTGACGGGTCGGCCTGCCGGGGCGTCAAGGCGCCCGGCTACGACGACCCGCGCGCGCCCGCGTACGACGAGGGGGTTGCCGCGGCCCTGGCCGGCGCGGACGTCGAGGCCCTGCTCGGCCTGGACCCGGTGCTGTCAGCGGAGCTGAAGGCCGCCGGGCGGGCGCCCTGGCAGGTGCTGGCCGGCGCGGTCCGGGCGGTGGGCGGCGACTGGCGCGGCGACGTCAGCTACCACCAGGCGCCCTACGGCGTTGCCTACTTCGTGGCGAACTGGGAGAAGGTGTGAGCGCGAGGAGTGAGCTTGCGAGCCCCGCAGTCGCGAACGGAGAGCGGCAGTGAGCCGGACCGTGGTGGCCGTGGTCGGGCCGACCGCGGCCGGCAAGTCGGCGCTGAGCATCGCCCTGGCGCACGCCCTCGACGGCGAGGTGGTCAACGCCGACTCGATGCAGCTCTACCGGGGCATGGACATCGGCACCGCCAAGCTGACCCCGGCCGAGCGGGAGGGTGTGCCGCACCACCTGCTCGACATCTGGCCGGTGACCGAGCCGGCCAGCGTCGCCGAATACCAGAGGCTGGCCCGCGCGGCGGTCGACGACATCCTGGCCCGGGGGAAGGTGCCGCTGCTGGTCGGCGGCTCCGGGCTCTACGTACGGGCGGTGCTGGAGCAGTTCGAGTTCCCCGGGACCGACCCGGGGCTCCGGGAGCGGCTGGAGGCGGAGCTGGCCGCGGTCGGCCCGGCCCCGCTGCACGCCCGGCTGGCCGAGGCCGACCCGGTGGCCGCGGCGGGCATCCTGCCGAGCAACGGCCGGCGCATCGTCCGGGCCCTGGAGGTCGTCGAGCTGACCGGCGCCCCGTTCACCGCGTCGCTGCCCGCGCCGACGCCGTACTACCCGTCGGTGCAGCTCGGCGTCGACCTGGAAACCGCGCTGCTGGACGAGCGGATCGCGCTGCGGGTGGACCGGATGTGGACCGCCGGCCTGGTCGACGAGACGCGGACGCTGGTCGGCCAGGGCCTGCCCGAGGGGCGTACGGCCAGCCGGGCGCTCGGCTACCAGCAGGTGCTGCGCTTCCTGGCCGGGGAGCTGACCGAGACGCAGGCGTACGAGGAGACCATCCGGGCCACCCGGCGGTTCGCCCGCCGGCAGCGCTCCTGGTTCCGCCGCGACCCGCGGGTTCACTGGCTGGACTCGGCCTCGCCCGGGTTTCTCGACACTGCGCTGCGGGTGGTCGCCGAGCATCGGGAATGATGGAGGCGTGGAGTTCACCAAGGGCCACGGCACCGGCAACGACTTCGTCATCCTGCCCGACCCGGACGGGGCGCTCGACCTGACGCCCGGCCTGGTCGCCGCGCTCTGCGACCGGCGGCGCGGCGTCGGCGGCGACGGGGTGCTGCGCGTGGTACGCGCCGCCAAGCACCCGGAGGGCGTGGCGCTGGCCGGCGAGGCCGAGTGGTTCATGGACTACTGGAACTCCGACGGCTCGTTCGCCGAGATGTGCGGCAACGGCGCCCGGGTCTTCGTGCGCTACCTGCTGGAGACCGGGCTGGCCACCCCGTCCGGCGCGGCGCTGCCGGTGGCGACCCGGGCCGGCCTGGTCCGGGCCCGGGTCGAGGGCGCCGAGGTCGCCGTCGAGATGCGCCGCCCCCGGCTGTACGACACGGCGACCGCCACGGTGGGCGGGCTCACCCTGACCGGCGCGGCGGTGGACGTGGGCAACCCCCACCTGGTCTGTGCGCTGCCGGCCAGCCTGGAGCTGGGCGGCCTGGACCTCACCCGGGCGCCCGACGTCGACCCGTCCGTCTTCCCGTCCGGGGTGAACGTCGAGTTCACCACCCCCGGCGAACCGGTCGAGGGCACCGACGGACACGTGCTCATGCGGGTCTACGAGCGGGGCTCGGCGGAGACGCTCTCCTGCGGTACCGGCGCGTGCGCGGTGGCCGCGGTGGCGCTGCGCGACGCCGGCCGGGAGACCGGCACGATGACCGTCGACGTTCCCGGCGGCCGCCTCACGGTCACGGTCACCGACGACACCTGCTGGCTATCCGGCCCGGCCGTGCTGGTCGCCACCGGCGAGATCACGCTGCCCGCCCTGGGGGCGTGAACCCCCGGTCGAGGCGGTAGGCCAGGACCGCGAGGGCCGCCCGCACGGCCTCGGGTCGCTGCGGTGATCATGAGGCTGGCCGGTCTTTTTGTCCTGGTTCTGCGCGACCGCCCTCATTGATCAACAGGCGATCTGGGTGCATCTGTTGTCGCTGGAGGGACAACAGATGCACCCAGTAGGCGCGGTCAGGGGGTGGCGCTGGCGTTCGCGGCGATCTCGGGGAGGTCGGCGGGGCCGGGGTCGGCGGCCGGGGGCGGCGTCGCGGTCGGGTTCTGGGCGGCGGCGCGGACGGCGGCGGCGACGGCCGGGGCGACCCGCGAGTCGAAGACGCTCGGCACGATCACCGTCGGGTTGATCTTGTCTTCGCCGACCACGTCCGCGATGGCCCGGGCCGCCGCGATCGCCATCTCCTCGGTGAACTCCTCGGCGTGCGCGTCGAGCATGCCCCGGAAGACGCCCGGGAAGGCGAGCACGTTGTTGATCTGGTTCGGCTGGTCGGACCGGCCGGTGGCGACCACGGCGGCGTGCTTGCGGGCCTCCCGCGGGTCCACCTCGGGGTCGGGGTTGGCCAGCGCGAAGACGATGGCGTCCTTCGCCATGGTGGCGATGTCCTCGCCGGTGAGCAGGTTCGGCGCGCTCACCCCGATGAACACGTCCGCGCCGCGTACCGCGCCGGGCAGGTCGCCGGAGTAGTTCTCCTTGTTGGTGTGCTCCGCCAGCCACTGCCAGGCCGGGTTGAGGTCGGGCAGCCCGCGGTGCAGGGCGCCCTGCCGGTCGTACGCGATGATGTCGCCCACACCCTGCCGCAGCAGCAGCTTCATGATCGCGGTGCCGGCCGCGCCGGCGCCGGAGACCACGACGCGGACGTCCGAGAGCTGCTTGCCCACGACCCGCAGCGCGTTGGTCAGCGCGGCCAGCACGCAGATCGCGGTGCCGTGCTGGTCGTCGTGGAAGACCGGGATGTCCAGCGCCTCGCGCAGCCGGGCCTCGATCTCGAAGCAGCGCGGCGCGGCGATGTCCTCCAGGTTGATGCCCCCGTACGCGGGCGCGATCGCCTTGACGATCTGCACGATCTCGTCGGTGTCCTGGGTGTCCAGCACCACCGGCCAGGCGTCCACCCCGCCGAAGCGCTTGAACAGCGCGGCCTTGCCCTCCATCACGGGCAGCGAGGCGGCCGGCCCGAGGTTGCCCAGGCCGAGCACGGCGGAGCCGTCGCTGACCACGGCCACGGTGTTGCGCTTGATGGTGAGCCGGCGGGCGTCGGCCGGGTTCTCGGCGATCGCCATGCAGACCCGCGCCACCCCCGGGGTGTACGCGCGGGACAGCTCGTCGCGGTTGCGCAGCGCGACCTTCGAGCTGACCTCGATCTTGCCGCCGAGGTGCAGCAGGAACGTCCGGTCGGAAACCTTGCGGACGTCCACCCCGTCGAGCGCGGTCAGCGCGTCGACCACCTGATCGGCGTGGTTGGAGTCGGCGGTGTCGCAGGTGAGGTCGACGATCACGTGGGCCGGGTCGGAGTCGACCACGTCCAGGGCGGTGACGATGGCGCCGGCCTCGCCCGCCGCGGTGGTCAGCCGCCCGATGGAGGAGGCGTCCGCGGGTACCGCGATCCGGATCGTGATCGAGAATCCGGCACTCGGCAGTCGGGTGTTGGCCACGTAGAACTCCTCCGTCGGCGCTGAGCGGCTCGCCTGGCATTTCTACTCGCCCTCCCAGGTCGGCCGGCATCCGGCCCCGCTACCAGTTAGTAGCGCCACGGCATATAGCAGGTGCGTCGCGCGTTGGTACGTGTCAGGATGCTCATGCGAACGAGAAATACCCCGGCAATAGACATAACGGACAGGAGTCGCGGTTTGCGAGAGCAGGAGACCTTCCTTCCCTACGAGGACGACGAGCTCGACGCCACCACCGGCGAGTTCGAGCTGTCGGAGCGGCAGGCGCTGCGGCGGGTCCCCGGCCTCTCCACCGAGCTCACCGACATCACCGAGGTCGAATACCGCCAGCTCCGGCTCGAGCGGGTCGTCCTCGTGGGCGTCTGGACCGAGGGGACCCAGGATGACGCCGACAACAGCCTCACCGAGCTCGCGGCGCTGGCCGAGACGGCCGGCTCGCAGGTGCTCGAGGGGCTGATCCAGCGGCGCAACCGGCCCGACCCGGCCACCTACATCGGTCGGGGCAAGGTCGACGACCTGGGCGCGGTGGTGCTCGCCACCGGCGCCGACACGGTCATCTGCGACGGTGAGCTGTCCCCGTCGCAGCTGCGCAACCTGGAGCAGCGCACCAAGGTCAAGGTGGTCGACCGGACCGCCCTGATCCTCGACATCTTCGCCCAGCACGCCAAGAGCCGCGAGGGCAAGGCGCAGGTCGAACTGGCCCAGCTCGAATACCTGCTGCCGCGACTGCGCGGTTGGGGTGAGAGCCTCTCCCGGCAGACCGGCGGTAGCGGTCGCGGCGGCGGCGCCGGCGGCGGCGTGGGCCTGCGCGGTCCCGGTGAGACCAAGCTCGAGACCGACCGGCGCCGGATCCGGCACCGGATCGCGCGGCTGCGCCGCGAGATCAAGAGCATGGCGACGGTACGCCAGACCAAGCGTGCCCGCCGCTCCCGCAACGCGGTGCCCGCGGTGGCCATCGCCGGCTACACCAACGCCGGCAAGTCCAGCCTGCTCAACCGCCTCACCGGGGCGGGCGTGCTGGTGGAGAACGCGCTGTTCGCCACCCTGGACCCGACCACCCGCCGGGCCACCACCTCCGACGGCCGGCTCTACACCCTCTCCGACACGGTCGGGTTCGTCCGGCACCTGCCGCACCAGATCGTCGAGGCGTTCCGCTCGACGCTGGAGGAGGTCGGCGACGCCGACCTGGTGGTGCACGTGGTCGACGGCACCCACCCGGACCCGGAGGAGCAGGTCCGCGCGGTCCGCGAGGTGCTCGCCGAGGTGGGCGCCGACCGGCTGCCCGAGCTGCTGGTGATCAACAAGACCGACGCCACCGACGAGGAGACGCTGCTGCGGCTCAAGCGGCTCTGGCCGGAGGCGGTCCTCGTCTCCGCGCACAGCGGGCGCGGGATCGACGGGCTGCGCGAGGCGATCGAGCACCGGCTGCCGCGGCCGGCCGTCGAGGTCCGGGCGGTCCTCCCGTACGACCGGGGTGACCTGGTGGCCCGGGTGCACCGGCAGGGCGAGGTGCTCAGCACCGCGCACCTGCCCGAGGGCACCCTGCTGCACGTCCGGGTGGGTCAGGCGCTGGCCGCCGAACTCGCGCCGTACCGGGCGGGGGACCGGCTCACCAGCGAGGAACGGGTGGGCGCCGGGCGGTGAGCCGTCCGGCGTCACCCGCCGGAAACGCGGGTCGTGCGACACTTGGCGCCATGCGGCACGCTGTCTCCTCGGTCACGATCGCGCTGAGCCTCGTCGGCGCGGTCGTGGCGCCGGCCGGGATCGCCCTGGCGGCTCCCGCCGCGGCCCCCGTGCTGGCCGCGGCTCCCAAGAAGAAGTGCACCGTTGAGGACAAGCGACTCCGGGAACTGTCCGGCCTCGTCGCCACCAGCACCGGCTACGTCGTGATCAACGACGGCACCGAGGACGAGAGCCGCAAGCGTGTCTTCTTCCTCGACACCAAGTGCGAGATCGCCAAGGACCCGGTCCGCTACTCGGGCTCCGGCCCGTACGACACCGAGGACCTGGCTCTCGGGCCGGACAAGAAGACGCTCTGGATCGCCGACACCGGCGACAACGTCGAGGCCAAGACCCGCCGGGAGCGGGTCGCCATCTGGACCATGCCACTGAGCGGGTCGAAGCAGCCGGTGCTGCACCGGCTGACCTACCCGGGCAACGAGCCGCACGACGCCGAGGCGCTGCTCGTCGGCGACGACAACCTGCCGCTGGTCATCACCAAGGACCTGTCCGGTAAGTCGGAGATCTTCACGCCCACGGCGAAGTTCAAGAGCAGCGGTGACCCCGAGGCCATCCCGATGAAGAAGGTCGGCGAGGTCACCCTGCCCAAGACCAACACCGAGAACAAGCTGGGCAGCCCCGGCCGGCTGCTGGTCACCGGCGCGGCCCGCTCGCCCGACGGCAGCAAGGTGGTGCTGCGCACGTACGGCGACGCCTTCGAGTTCGACGTGACCGGCGGCAACATCGTCGCCGCGCTGACCACCGGCAAGCCCCGGGTCACCCCCCTCGCGGACCCGTTCGGCGAGGCCATCTCCTACACGGCGGACGGCAAGTCCTTCGTCACCGTCTCCGATGGCGGCCTCCTGGACGCCACGGACCCGATCGACATCCTCAGCTACTCCCCGGCCACCACCGGGGTCGAGGCGCTGCCCAACGCCGGCAGGGACGTCACCAAGCCGGCCGCGGAGCCCACCGACGACCGTGGCGACGAGTTCCCGGGCAACCCCGGCTACCCGCCGCCGGGCAACCGGCCCGACGCCCCGCCGCGCGGCGGGGTCTACGGCGGCGGTGGCGGCCAGGGTGGGGTCTACGGTGGCGCCCCGGCGAACGGCGGGCGCCCGGCCGGCGGGGTCTACGGCGGCGGCCGACCGCAGGGCGGCGGCGGTCGCGGAGGCGCGGTCTACGGCGGCGGCCCGCAGGGCGGTG
>NZ_MUYZ01000241.1:0-10628 GCF_003013775.1 Micromonospora sp. MH33 | reverse complement strand
CGGCGGCGGCCGCGAGCAGCACGTGGGCCCGGCGGTGCGGCCCGCCCCGGCGGCGCGCCGACACGGCGAGCAGGGCGGCGGCACCGGCCGCCGCGAGCCCGCTCAGCACCGCGACGGTGACCATGCCCGGGGACGACTGCACGACGTCAACTGTGCCGGATCGGCGCCCACCGTGGGGCACCGGGTGTGCATCTGTTGGGACACGGCGCGTGTGCCCGGAGGCCGCCGGGCCGGCGGTGTCAGACTGGTAGGCATGCCTGAGCTGCGGTCGAGGACCTCCACCCACGGTCGGACGATGGCCGGCGCCCGGGCCCTGTGGCGGGCCACCGGGATGACCGACGACGACTTCGGCAAGCCGATCGTCGCCATCGCGAACAGTTTCACCCAGTTCGTCCCCGGTCACGTACACCTCAAGGACCTCGGCGGCCTGGTCGCCGACGCGGTAGCCGAGGCCGGTGGGGTGGGCCGGGAGTTCAACACCATCGCGGTGGACGACGGCATCGCCATGGGCCACGGCGGCATGCTCTACTCGCTGCCCAGCCGAGAGCTGATCGCCGACGCGGTGGAGTACATGGTCAACGCGCACTGCGCGGACGTCCTGGTCTGCATCTCCAACTGCGACAAGATCACCCCGGGCATGCTGCTGGCCGCACTGCGGCTCAACATCCCGACCGTCTTCGTCTCCGGCGGCCCGATGGAGGCCGGCAAGACGGTGGCGATCGAGGGCGTCGTCCACTCCAAGATCGACCTGATCGACGCCATGATCGCCTCCTCGAACGAGGCGGTCACCGACGACCAGCTCGCCGAGATCGAGCGCTCCGCCTGCCCCACCTGCGGCTCCTGCTCCGGCATGTTCACCGCCAACTCGATGAACTGCCTCACCGAGGCGATCGGCCTGGCGCTGCCCGGCAACGGCTCGACGCTGGCCACCCACGCCGCCCGCCGGTCGCTCTTCGTCGAGGCCGGCCGCACCGCCGTCGAGATCGCCAAGCGCTGGTACGACGGAGACGACGCGTCGGTGCTGCCCCGGTCGATCGCCACCCGGGCCGCCTTCGAGAACGCCGTCGCGCTCGACGTGGCCATGGGCGGCTCGACCAACACCGTCCTGCACCTGCTCGCCGCCGCCCGCGAGGCGGAGCTGGACTTCGGGGTGGCCGACATCGACGCCATCTCCCGCCGGGTGCCCTGCCTGGCCAAGGTCGCGCCGAACTCGCCGCAGTACCACATGGAGGACGTGCACCGGGCCGGCGGCATCCCGGCCATCCTCGGCGAGCTGGACCGCGCCGGCCTGCTCCACCGGGACGTGCACGCGGTGCACTCGCCGAGCCTGTCGCACTGGCTCGCCGACTGGGACGTGCGCGGCGGCTCCGCCACCCCGGAGGCGGTCGAGCTGTTCCACGCCGCCCCGGGCGGGGTGCGCACCACCGAGCCGTTCTCCACCACCAACCGCTGGTCGTCCCTGGACACCGACGCGGCCGGCGGCTGCATCCGGGACCGGGAGCACGCGTACAGCGCGGACGGCGGGCTGGCCATCCTGCACGGCAACCTGGCGCCGGACGGCTGCGTGGTGAAGACCGCCGGGGTGCCCGAGGAGTGCCTGACCTTCCGCGGGCCGGCCAAGGTCTACGAGTCGCAGGACGACGCGGTGGCGGCGATCCTGGCCAAGGAGGTCGTCGCCGGAGACGTGGTGGTGATCCGGTACGAGGGCCCGAAGGGCGGCCCCGGCATGCAGGAGATGCTCTACCCCACCTCGTTCCTCAAGGGGCGCGGGCTGGGCCGCTCCTGCGCGCTGCTCACCGACGGCCGGTTCTCCGGCGGCACCTCCGGCCTGTCCATCGGGCACGTCTCCCCGGAGGCGGCCTCGGGCGGGCTCATCGCGCTGGTGCGGGAGGGCGACGAGATCGTCATCGACATCCCGGCCCGGTCGATCCGGCTCGACGTGCCCGACGACGTGATCCAGGCGCGGCGGGTGGCCGAGGAGAAGCGTGACCGCCCGTACACCCCGACCGACCGGGTCCGGCCGGTGTCGGCGGCGCTGCGCGCGTACGCCTCGATGGCCACCTCGGCCAGCGACGGCGCGTACCGGCGGGTCCCCGAGTAGTCGGGGCGGCCCGGCCGCGCTGCCGGACCAGGCGTCCAGGGCGATGGCGTCGCCGAGCACCTGCGCGCCGGTGGCGTCGACGGTGGACATGCTCCTCGGCGCTGTGCTCGCCGAGATCTTGGAGAGTTGCCGTCCGCCACGAACGGCAACTCGCCAAGATTCAAGGACGGCTACCGGGTGAGGTCGTTGACGCAGCGCAGGACCGGGCGGGCGGTGAGCGCCGTCGGGTCGAGCGCGGCGGTCGCCGTGACGGTGAAGGTTGCCGACTCTCCCGGCAGCAGGGTGACCAGCGCCTGGTCGACCTGCGCGGCCGGGTCGAGCCGGTCCGGGAAGAGGGTCAGGTCGCGCAGCACCGTCCGCGCGGTCACCCGGACCCGCTGGCCGCCGCCCGCCGGCTCGACCGTCGCGTCCAGCTTTGCGGACGGCCACTCGACCTCCCGGTCGGGGGCGAAGAACCACAGCGCCCGCTCCGCGGTCTCGCCGGCCTCCGCGACCAGCAGCTCCCGCCGGGCCTCGTCCGGCCGCGCCAGCTCCGCCGGCAGCGCCAGCACCACCGAGGAGTACGCGGGGACGTCGAGGTCCACCGAGGTCTTCGCCCTCGGCTCCCCGGTGAGGGTGAGCCGGGTGACCGTGGCCGGCGCGTGCCACGCCTCGCCGGTCTCGTTCACCGCCACCAGCGCCAGCCCGCCGTCCCGCGGCTGCACGGTGAGCAGCCGGTCGGCGTACGCCCGGCGCAGCGCGTACCAGAGCGGCTTGCGCCGGCCGTCGCCGTCGACCGCCGCCCAGGAGGTGACGGGCCAGCAGTCGTTGAGCTGCCAGACGATGGTGCCCATGCAGACCGGCCGGTGCGAGCGGAAGTGCTCGACGCCGAGCTGGATGGCCCGGGCCTGGTTGAGCTGGGTGAGGTAGTGCCAGTCATCGAAGTCGGCGGGCGCCGGCAGGTGTGCGTCGAGGCCGCGCTGAAGCTTGCGGTCCCCGTCGATCGCCTTCTGGTGGTGCGCCATCCCGGGCGAGTCGTGGGCGAGCGGTTCGTCGGAGAGGGCCCGGCGCAGGGTCGCGTACGCCGGGGGCGCCTGGTAGCCGAACTCGGCGACGAAGCGGGGCACGTACTCCCGGTACTTCGTGTAGTCGTCGGTGTTCCACACGTCCCAGATGTGCATGGTGCCGTGCGCCGGGTCGTTCGGGTGCACGTCCTCGCTGCCCGACCAGGGGCTGCCCGGCCAGTACGGCCGGGTCGGGTCCAGCTCGGCGACGATCGCGGGCAGCAGCTCCAGGTAGTAGCCGCGCCCCCAGGTCCGCCCGGCCAGGGGCTCCTGCCAGTCCCAGTCGTACCAGCCCCAGATGTTCTCGTTGTTGCCGGTCCAGAGCACCAGCGAGGGGTGGCTCGCGAGCCGGGTGACCTGCTCCCGCGCCTCCGCCTCGACCTCGGTGCGGAACGGCTCCTCCTCCGGGTACGCGGCGCAGGCGAAGAGGAAGTCCTGCTGCACCAGCAGCCCGAGTTCGTCGGCCAACTCGTAGAAGTCCGCCGACTCGTACCGGCCGCCGCCCCAGATGCGCAGCAGGTTGACGTTCGCGCCCACCGCCTGCGCGAACCGCTCGGCGAGCCGGGCCCGGGTGACCCGGTTCGGGAACGCGTCGTCGGGGATCCAGTTGACCCCCTTGACGAAGACCGGCACGCCGTTGACGTGCAGGGTGAACGCGGAGCCGTGCACGTCGCGGGCGGTGTCCAGGCGAATCGAGCGGAAGCCGATCCGGCGGGACCAGTCGTCCAGCGCCCGGCCGTCCACGGTGGACAGGGTCACGTCGAGGTCGTGCAGGGGCTGGTCGCCGTACCCGACGGGCCACCAGAGCGCCGGGTCGCGGACGGTGAGGGTCGCCACGGCGCGGCGCTCCCCGGCCGGGACGGCGACCTCGACGGCGGCGCCCGCGACGGTGGCGTGCACGGTGAGCGGGTCGTCGCCCGCCCGCTCGACCTCGACGTGCAGCTCCACCCGGCCGGTGCCGCCCTCGACCGTGACCAGCGGCCGGACGGTCGCGAGCCGGGCGGTGGACCAGGCGTGCAGCCCGATCTCCTGCCAGATGCCGGCGGTGACCACGGTCGGTCCCCAGTCCCAGCCGAAGTTGCAGGCGGTCTTGCGGATGAAGTTGAACGGCTCCGGGTACGCGTTCGGCCGGTCGCCGAGCCGGTCCCGGTGCGCCTCCGCGTAGCGGTACGGCGAGTCGAAGCGCACGGTGAGCGTGTTGGCGCCCGGCCGGAGCGACGGGCCGGCCGTGAAGCGGTAGCCGCGGTGCTGGTTCTCGGTGCGGCCGACCTCGGCGCCGTTGAGGGTGACCGTGGCGACCGTGTCCAGGCCGGCGCAGACCAGGTCGACCCGCTCGTCGTCGCCCGGCCGCCAGTCGAAGGTGGTCTCGTAGACCCAGTCGGTCCGGCCGATCCAGCCCAGGCCGTTCTCGTTGTCGTCGAGGTACGGGTCGGGGATGAGGCCGGCCGCCAGCAGGTCGGTGTGCACGCAGCCGGGGACGGTCGCCGGCACCGCCTGACCGGCGACCTCCGGCGGCACCTGCGGACCGGGCACGGCCCGCAGCGTCCAACCCTCGTGCAACGTCTGACGGCTCACGACTTCACCGCGCCTTCCATGATTCCGCGGACGATCTGACGCCCACCGATGAACAGCATGACCAGCAGGGGGACGGTGGCGATGAACGCCCCGGCCAGCACCCGCCGGTAGATCACATAGTTGCCGCTGGCCAGGTCCGAGACCGCGACCATGGAGGTCGGGAATTCGGTGCCGCTCAGCGTGATGAGCGGCCACTGGAAGTCGTTCCAGGTGGCCACGAAGGTGAGCAGCCCGAGCACGGCCAGGGCCGGGCGGATCGCCGGCAGCACGATGTTGGCGTACACCCGCATGGTGGTGGCGCCGTCCATCCGGGCCGACTCGACCAGCTCGTCGGGGACGGTGTTGACGATGAACTGCCGCATGTAGAAGACACCGAACGCGGTGACCAGCCCGGGGGCGATCACCGCGAGCAGGGTGCCGTTCCAGCCGAGCTTGCCCATCACGATGTAGAGGGCCACGATGCCGAGCTGGTTGGGCACGGTCAGGGTGAGCACCACGAAGAGCATCAGCGCGTTGCTGCCCTTGAAGCGCAGCTTGGCGAAGGCGAACCCGGCCAGCGAGCAGAAGAAGAGCACCGAGGCGGTCACCACGGTCGCCACGATGACGCTGTTGACCAGCGAGGCGGCGAAGTAGACGTCCTGGAGGGAGAAGACCTCGTCGACGTTGGTCATGAACTTGCTGCCCGGCACGATCGCCGGCGGCAACTTCGCGAGGGCCTCGTCGCCGCTGGTCGCGATGACGAACATCCAGTAGAGCGGGAACGCGGCGAACAGCATGGTCAGCGCGAGGAACAGGTAGGTCCAGAGCCCGGCCTGGGTCTCCTGCGGGGCTCGGGCCACCAGCCGCGGCTTCCGGCGCGCGGGTGCGACGCTGGTCATTTGCGCCCTCCGGACAGTCGGTTCGTCACCACGTAGTTGACGCCGGCGACGATCAGGATGATCAGGAAGAGAGCCCAGGACATGGCCGCGGCGTAGCCGAGGTTGAGGTCCTTCCAGCCGACCTTGTAGATGAGCTGGGCGATGGTCTGCCACTCGCCGTTCGGCCCGCCGGTGGCGGCCTGGGCGTTCGGGTCGAAGAGCATCGGCTCGGTGAAGAGCTGGAGGCCGCCGATGGTGGAGAGGATGACGGTGAAGAGCACCACCGGCTGGATCATCGGCACGGTGATCCGCCAGAGCTGCTTCCACGGCCCGGCGCCGTCGATCGCCGCCGCCTCGTAGACGTCGCGCGGGATGGACTGCATCGCGGCCAGGTAGAGCAGCGCGTTGTAGCCGATCCACTTCCAGTTGACCATCGTGGCGATGGCGATCCAGGAGTGCAGCTTGTCGGCCCGCCAGTCGATCGGGTCGTCCGGGCCGCCGAGGCCGAACAGGCCGAGCACCCAGTTGGCCATGCCGAAGTCGCGGGAGAAGAAGACGCTGAACACCATGGTCGAGGCGACGATCGGGGTCACGTACGGCAGCAGCACCCCGACCCGCCACCAGGTCTGCGCCCGCAGCTTGCGGTTGAGCAGCGAGGCGACCACGAGCGCGAGCAGCAGCTGGGGCACCGAGGAGAGCAGGAAGATGCCGAAGGTGTTGTAGAGGGCGTTCCAGAAGTCCTCGTCGCCGGAGAGCCGGCTGAAGTTCTCGACGCCCGCCCAGTAGGGCAGCGTCGGGTCGTCGAGCCGGTAGTTGCGCAGCGAGACCACGGCGTTGAAGAGCAGCGGGAAGAGGCCGAACACGATGAAGAGCAGGAAGAACGGCGCGATCATGAGGTACGGCAGGTAGCGCATGTCGAAGCGGTACAGCCGGTTGCGCCAGGTCAGCCGCCGGTCGTCGCCCCCGGAGCGACCGCGCTCCGGCGCGGCTCGGCGGCTCGACGACGCGGGCGCGGCACGGGTGGTGGACATCGGATCACTCCAGGGCCGAGGTGGGTGAGGAGGTCAGGCGGTGACGGGGCCGGCCGTGGCCGGCCCTGTCACCGGTGCCCGGTCAGGACTTGGCGGCCTTGTCGGCCTCCTTGACCGCCTCGCCCCAGGCGGCGTCCGGCTTCAGGCTCTTGTTCTCGACCCGCCGGATCACGTTCTCCACGGCGACCCGGGTGGGACCGTTCTTCTTGCCGAGGTACTGCGGGGTGAGGCCCTGCGCCATGTTGGGGAAGATCTGGCCGACCGGGGCGTTGTTGAAGAACGGGTTCTTGAAGTCGGCGATGGCCGGGTCGGCGTAGAGCGCCGGCTGCGAGGGCAGGTTGCCGACCTTCTTGAAGATCTCGATCTGCTGCTCCGGCGCGACCAGCCACTCCAGCAGCTTGTACGCCTCGTCGACGTGCTTGCCCTGCTTCGGGATGGTCAGGAACGAGCCGCCCCAGTTGCCGCCGCCACCGGGCACCGCGGCGATGTCCCACTTGCCCTGGGTGCCGGGGGCGGTGTCCTTGATGTGGCCGAGCATCCACGCCGGGCAGGCGAGCACGGCGAAGGCGCCGCTCGTGAAGCCCTTGTCCCAGTCGGCCTGGAAGCTGACGAGGTTGGCCGAGAGCCCGGCCTGGACGGCCTTCACGGTGTAGTCGAAGGCGACCTTCGGGCCGCCGTCCATCTGGAGCTGTTCCTGGTCGTTGTAGAAGCCGACCTGCTGCTGGCCGAGGATCGGGTTGAACAGGTTGGTGCCGGCGTCGATGAACTTCTTGTTGGTCTTGGCGGTGTACTGCTGGCCGACCTCGATGAACTTGTCCCAGTCGGGCCAGAGCGCGGAGACCTGGTCCCGCTCGGTGGGCAGGCCGGCGGCCTTGAACAGGTCGGTCCGGTAGCACATGGCCAGGCCGCCGACGTCGGTGCCGAGGCCGATTTGGGTCTTGCCGTCGGCGGAGAGCGACTGCTTCCACTTCCAGGGCAGGTACTTGCTCTCGTACGAGCCGGCGCCCTTGTCCAGCAGGTTGACGAACTTGTCGGACTGGCTGCGGAACTGGACCATGAAGCCCTCGTCGATCGCCGCGATGTCGGGCGCGCCGTTGCCGGCGACGAGCTTCTTCTGCAGGTCCTCGTGCTGGGCGTTGTACTCGCCGGAGTTCAGCTGGATCTTGATGTTCGGGTGTTCGGCCTCGTATCTGGTCTTGAGGTCCTGGAGGCCGAAGTCGCCCCAGAAATTGATCTTCAGAGTGACCTGGCCGCCGGCCGCGCCGGAGCCGCCGGTGGTGCTCTTGCCGCTGCAGGCGGCGACCATGACCAGGCTGACGGCACCCACGGCGGCCGCCCGGGCCCAGTGCGTCCAGGACCGTTTCATGTCATCCTCCGCGCCAAAATGGGAACGCTCCCGAGATCAAGAGACGTTGACTGAACCGGATAAGTGAGCACACCGTACGAGGGACACCCTGGACTGTCAACGGCCGGTTAACAGCGAGGCCGTCCGGTAATCCTCCCGATGCCCTGGGAGCGCGATCATGCGTGGTTGAGCGCTCTCCGGAGCACGATCGGGAGGCCGGGGGCTGGCGGAGAGGGGTGGGTCGGGTCGTACGCTTAACCGCGCAAGTGACGGGCAGCCAGGATCAGTCCCGGGCCGCGCCGCGCCGACGGTGCCGCAGCCCCGTTGCAGTAGCGTGACAGCCGCCGGTCACCCCCGGTTGTCGAAGGTGGCCCCACGCGGGCCGGACGAGTGGAGGAGCGCGCCCGTGAAGCGGCCGACCATCGCCGACGTCGCCCGGCGGGCCGGGGTCTCCAAGGGCGCGGTGTCGTACGCGCTGAACGGGCAGCCCGGCGTGTCCGAGGCGACCCGCCAGCGGATCCTGGCGATCGCCGCCGAGATCGGGTTCAGCCCGAGCAGCGCCGCCCGGGCGCTCTCCGGCGCCACCGCCAAGGCGGTCGGCCTGACCCTGTGCCGGCCCGCCCGGATACTGGGCATCGAGCCCTTCTTCATGGAGCTGATCAGCGGCGTGGAGGCCGAGCTGTCGGCCCGCTCGTACGCGCTGACCCTCCAGGTGGTGGCCGACCAGGAGGCGGAGATCGCGGTCTACCGCCGCTGGTGGGCCGAGCGTCGGGTGGACGGCGTGTTCGTCTGCGACCTGCGCACCGACGACCGGCGGGTGCCGGCGCTGGAGGAGCTGCAACTGCCGGCCGTGGTGATCGGCGGCCCCGGACACACCGGCAGCCTGGCCAGCGTCTGGTCCGACGACGCGGCGGCCCTGGTCGAGACCGTGGAGTACCTGGTCGCGCTGGGGCACCGGCGGATCGCCCGGGTCGGCGGCCTGCCCTCGCTGCTGCACACCGAGATCCGCACCGACGCGTTCACCGAGGTGTGCCGCCGGCTCGGCCTGGACGAGGCCACCACGGTCTGGTCCGACTACACCGGCGAGGAGGGGGCGCGGGCCACCCGCCGCCTGCTCAGCTCCGCCGGCCGGCCCACCGCGGTGATCTACGACAACGACGTGATGGCGATCGCCGGGCTCTCCGTGGCCCAGGAGATGGGACTGGCCGTGCCCGGCGACCTGTCCATCGTGGCCTGGGACGACTCCCCGCTCTGCCAGCTCGTGCACCCGCCGCTGACCGCGCTGGGCCGGGACATCCCCGCGTACGGGGCGCACGCCGCGCGGCAGCTCCTGGCCGTGATCGCGGGCGAGCCGGTCACCGGCCTCCAGGACGAGACCGCCCACCTCACCCCGCGCGGCAGCACGGCTCCCCCACGCCCTCGATGAACCGGTTCAGCGACCCGGCTTGACGACCAGGTCAACGGGGCGTCGAGGGAAACTCCTCGAACCACGCCTCCACCCGCTCGGCGGGGGCCGGGCGGGCCAGCGCGAAGCCCTGCCCGTACTGGCAGCCGGCCCGGCGCGCACCGGCCACCTGGGCGTCGGACTCCAGCCCCTCGACCACCACCTCCAGCCCGAGCCGGTCACCCAGTTTGGCCACCACGTCGATCAGCGGACGCTGCCCGTCGGCACCCGGCCCGACCAGGTGCGGGCCCACCTTGAGCAGGTCGATCGGGAGCCGGCGGAGCTGGGCCAGCGAGGCGTGCTCGGCGCGGAAGTCGTCCAGCGCGGTGCGGACACCGAGCGAGCGGAGCCCGGCGAGCCGGGCCACCACGGTGGACAGCTCGGCGGCCACCGCCGGCTCGGCCACCTCCACGACCAGGCGCTCCGGCGGCACGTCGTACGCGGCCAGCGCGGTCGCGGTGCGGGCCACGAAATCCGGCGCGGCCAGCTCCCGGGCCGTGACGTTGACCGCCATCCACAGCTCCCGGCCCCCCTCCGACCAGTCCGCGAGCTGCCGGCAGGCCCGGTCCAGCACCCACCGCCCGAGCTCGCCGAGCATCTCGAGGTCGGCCGCGACGGGCAGCAGCTCTTCCGGCAGCACCGTGCCCAGCGCCGGGCTGCGCCAGCGCAGCAGCGCCTCGGTGCCCACCGGCAGCCGGTCGGCCAGCGCCAGCACCGGCTGGTAGACCAGGTCCAGCTCACCCCGGGCCACCGCCCCCGGCAGCTCCCGCTCCAGGTCCAGCCGGCGGACCAGTTGCTCCTCCAGGTAGGCGTCGTACCACTCGACCCGGTCCCGGCCGAGCTGCACGGCGCGCCGCCGGGCCAGGTCGGCCTGGCGCAGCACGTCCTCCGGCTCGCCGCCGGTGGTCTCGGCGAGCCCGACGCTGGCCGTGAGCCTGCTCGCCCCGCCCGGCCGCGGATACGGCTCGGCGAGCGCGCCCAGCAGCCGGGTCCCCAGCGCGTACGCGAGCACCGGCCCGAGGTCGGTGAGCACGGCGAACTCGGTGTCGGTGAGCCGGGCCACCAGGTCGTGCGGTCCGGCGCCGGACCGGAGCCGGTGGACGACCTCGGCCTGCACGGGCCCGTCCAGCACCGCCGCCTCGCCGGCGCCGTGCAGGTCGACCACCAGCAGCGCGCCGCTCGTGCGGCGGTCGAGGGCGCGGACCAGCCCGGCCCGGTCGACCGGCGCGGCG
>NZ_MUYZ01000240.1:0-10687 GCF_003013775.1 Micromonospora sp. MH33 | reverse complement strand
GACCCCATCTCGTGATCGTCGTCGCCGGAGAAGCCCTGATCGACCTCGTGCCCGAGCGCACGTCGAGCGCCGCGGCGGGCGACCGGCTGCCCGCGCTGCGGGCCCGGATCACCGCCGCCCTGGGCGGCCGGGTCGGCGCCCCACCCGCGGACGCCGGCTGACCGGGCCGCCGGGTCGGCGCCCCGTCCCCGGGCGCCAGTTGGCCGGTCGCCGGTCAGTTCGGCTGGTCGAGGATCGCGCTGAACCGCTCCTCGGCGAGGTCGAGCTGGGCGAAGATGTGCCGCTTCACGGGCGCCGACAGCGGTGTGTCCGGCCGGGCGATGAGATCACGGAAGACCGGCACCAGCGGCCGGTACTTGGCCGCCGAGCGGGCCACCTTCGGCCCGACCGTGTGGATCACACCCACCCCGTTGTCGGTGAAGTCCGACACCTTGATCACCCGCGCCCAGGGCTCCCGGTCGAGGCTCGCCGCCACGTGTTCCCGGTACTGGACGTGCCGGTCGCGCCCCGGGTCGTACGCCGGGTTGGTGACCGCGCCGACCAGCCGGGCGACCCGCGGACCGAACCGCGCGGCCAGCGCGGCCAGCGCGGCTGGCGTCGGATCTCCTGCGACGTCCGGGCCGGCCAGTTCCGCGGGGTGGTCCTCCACGGCGTCGTGCAGCAGGCCCGCCACGATCACGTCCACGTCCCGCACCTGGTAGTGGTGCATCATCCGGATCGCCACCCGGAGCAGGTGGTTCAGGTACGGCTCGCGCACCCGCCGGTCCTCCCGGTGCAGTTCGGCGGCGAGGTCGAGGGCGGCGGTGAGCCGCTCCCGGGCGGGTTCGTCGAACGCCTCGACCTCCAGCCGGAAGCGGGCCAGCAGGCCCGGCTCGCCGTGGATCTCGGTGATCGCGTGCATCGGCATGGTCGCCAGGTACGCCGGGAATTCCATGCGTCCCTTATAACTGATCTTTGCCAGGCAGTGTGGCCCCCGGTCGGCCTCCCGACCGTATCCGGTCAGCTGCCGGTGAGCCGCTTCACCAGACGGACCGTGGTGCCCTCCGGGGTGCCGACGATGCTCGCCTCGTCCATCACCCGGTTCATGATCAGCTGTCCCCGGCCCCGGTCGGTGCCGTCCCCGCCGGCGTCCGCCCCCCGCCAGCCGCCGCGGTCGCGCACCTCGATCACCAGGTGGTCGCCGCGCAGCCCGGCGCTGAGCGTGGTGATCCCCTCGGGCGCGAAGCGGTAGCCGTGCTCGATGGCGTTGGCGCACGCCTCGCCGGTGGCGATCAGCACCGTCTCGATGTCGTAGTCGCTCACCCCGTGGGCGCGCAACCAGCCCCGCAGCCGCTCCCGGGTGGGGGCGAGCCGGCCCGGGTCGGCGGGCAGGTCGACGGTGAAGACCGGGGCCGTCCCGGCCGGGTCGTCGCCCGGCACCAGCCCGGCGGCTGTCCCACCCTCCACGTCCGGTCCCCCGTCCCGCGCACCTGCCGGGCCTGGGCGCTCGTCGTCACCGTCCCGTCCTGTCCGTCATTGTCCCCGATCCGGGCCGGCGGTATTCCTCGACCCGGCCGTTGGTTCCGACCGGATGCCCGATCCCCGCGGGGCGGGCCCGGCGCCGGCGGCCCGCGGGTCACAATCGGCGGGTGGACCTGGTGCTGAACCTGCTGGTGGCGCTGCCGCCCGCGCTGGTGCTGGCCCTGGTGTTCCTGCTGCCGGCGCTGGAGGCGTCGACCCTTCTCGGGCTGCTCGTGCCGGGCGAGATCGCGGTACTGGTCGGCGGGGTGCTGGCCCACGAGGGGCGGCTGCCGCTCTGGGCGGTGATCCTCGCGGCGATAGCCGGCGCGGCCCTCGGCGACCAGGTCGGCTTTCTGGTGGGCCGCCGGTACGGCCGGCGGCTGCTGGCCCGCACGCCCCGCCGGTTCGTCCGCTCCGGGGAGCTGTCACGGGCGCTGGACCTGGTCCGCCGCCGGGGCGCCGCCGCGGTGGTGCTCGGCCGGTGGGCGGCCGCGCTGCGCGCCCTGGTGCCCGGGCTGGCCGGGATGAGCGGCCTTTCGCGGCGCGCGTTCACCCTGGCGAACCTGGCCGGGGGCACGCTGTGGGCGGTGACCGTGGCGCTGCTCGGCTACCTGGCCGGTGCGTCGTTCCGGCTGCTGGAGCGGCGGCTCGGCTGGGGCGGCGAGGCGCTGCTCGCCGTCGTGGTGCTCGTGGTGGTCGTGCGGGTGGTCCGGGCCCGGCGGGCCGCCCGCCGCGAACGGGCGCACGCCGCCGGACCCCGCTGACCGCGCCGGTGGTCCGAGCCGGCGGGAGCGTGGTCGTGGGTCACATGGGGAAGACGGTCCAGAGCCAGTCGCGGAGCCCTGCCGTCCGGTGCCGGCGGTGGTGGTTCGCCGGGCCGTTGCACAGTCCGGAGCGGTGCTGGTCCCGCTGCCGGTGCGGCGCGCTCATCGCGCCGAGGTGGTCACGCCCTCTCTTTTGATCATGGCTTCGATGGTCGCAGGACCGTCCGTGGGCGGCAACGGTATTACCGGCCGGGCGAGGAGCCCTTGCCGACGTGCGTGGAGCCGGTCATGTTCTCGAAGGGCGGCGTACCGGGCGTCTCCGGCCGGTCCGCTCCGGCCGAGCTGATCGGGGCCAGGGCTGAGCCGGTCAGGTCGGGGCGGGGCCGAGGCTGTCCCGGCGGACCAGTTCGGCGGGGAGGCTCTCCACCCGGTCCCGTCCGTCGGCCGGCTCCAGCGCCAGGGTCATGGCCCGGGCGCCGAGTTCGGCCAGCGGCAGCCGGACCGTGGTCAGCGCCGGGGTCACGTCGGCGGCGATCGGCATGTCGTCGAAACCGACCACCGAGACCTCCGCCGGCACCCGTACCCCGCGGGCGCGGAGCAGGTTCAGCGCGCCGACCGCCATCGAGTCGTTCAGCGCCACGATCGCGGTCAGCCCCGGCGCGGCGTCCAGCAGGTCCGCCGTGGCCCGGGCCCCGCCGTCGCGGGTGAAGTCCGCGTACCGGATCCACGCCTCCGGCAGCGGCTCGCCCAGGCCGGCGCCGAGCCCGGCGATCCGGTCGCTCGTCGTGGTGAGGGAGCGCGGGCCGGCGAGCACGCCGACCGCCCGGTGCCCGAGCCGGCGCAGCTCCGCGCCGAGCAGGCGGGCGCCCTCCTCGTTGGCCGGCAGCACGGCGTCGCCCCGGTGCCGGTGCCGGCCGATCACCGCCACCCGCCCGCCGTTGGCCGCGTACGCGGCGAGCCGCTCGTCGAGCAGGGCGTTGACCGTGGGGTCGTGGTAGCCGGAGCCGGCCAGCACGATGGCGGCGACCTGCTGGGCGCGGAGCAGGTCGACGTACTCCACCTCCCGCTCCGGGTCCCGGTAGCTGTTGCAGATGATGACCAGCCGGCCCCGCTCGGTGGCGACCCGTTGCAGGCCCCGGGTCACCTCGGCGAAGTACGGGTCGGAGACGTCGTGCACCAGCACGCCGACCACGCTGCGTTGCGGCCGGGCCAGCAGCTGGGCGTGCGCGTTCGGCACGTACCGCAGCTCGGCGACGGCCCTGCGCACCCGCTCGCGCAGCTCCTCGGCGACCGGCTTGCTGCTGCCGTTGATGACCCGCGACGCGGTCGCGGGGGAGACGCCCGCCCGACGGGCGACGTCGGCCAGCGTCGCCATGCGCACCCCCCTCGCACACCCCGGTGGCCGAGAGGCTACCGCAGCGCCGCGGGGAAAGCCCTTGCCTGATCGGTGGAGGCGGCGCTCACCCGGAGCGGGCGGTGGGGCGGGAGGTGGTCGCCGTGCTGCGGACGGCCTTGACGATGGCGGGGATGGAGCCGATCAGCAGGACCAGCGCCCAGATCAGCGCCACCACGGCGAAGACCACCGCGCCCAGGTCGTCGGTGATGCTGACCAGGATCCCCGGCACCAGGTGGTGCAGGAACTCCAGCACGACCGTCCCGACAAGCGTGGTCAGCGCCAGCAGCACCAGGCCCTTGTTCTGCAGGAAGCGCGGCTGGGCGGCCAGCAGCAGCGCCGCCCAGACGAGCTTGAGCAGCAGCACCAGGCCGAGCAGCACGGCCGCGTCGCCGACCGGGAAGAACCCCCACACCGCCAGGTACGCCAGCGTGCCGAACGGCGCGGCCAGGAACAGCGAGACCATCACGGTCAGCTCGACGAAGGCGACGATCAGCAGGACCAGCGACACCAGCAGCAGCACGATCGAGAAGACCAGGGTGGCGACTCCCTGTACCCGGCCCTGGATCCGGTCCGGCACCACCAGGCTCAGGCTGAACAGCCCCGTGGTCCAGAGCGCCACCAGGTCGATCAACGCCAGGTGACCGGTGCCCCGGCCGGACGGCTCGGTCACCGTGCCCACGTCGGCCAGCGCGACGCCGAGCTGCCCGGCGCTGTCCCGCAGCGCGCCGCCGGCGTCCCCGCCGCCGGTGAGCGCCGCCGCCCCCAGCTCCAGCCCCACCACCAGCGCGATGGCGAGCAGCGCCAGCAGCAGGAACGGTTTGCGCAGCTCACCCATGTCGCGTCTCCTCACCGGCCGGCGCCGGCCGGCCGGGCCCGCGTCCCCTCAGGACCGGGCGACGGTGACCACGCATCCGCCACCTCCCGGGCACCGCAGAACGACCTCGGTCTCGCCGTCCACCGCCACCTTCGCCACCGCCGTGCCGTCCCCGCCGGGTGTCACCTCGTCGGTGACCGTGACGTCGGCGTCCCCCGGTGCCGGGGCGGTCACCACGAACGGCGCCGCGCTGCGCAGCACCAGGCTGCGCAGGCCGCCCGGATCGGCCACCCGGAGCCGGCAGGCGGTGCCGAAGCCGACCACCACGCCCTCGGCGGACGGGCTCGGCTCGTTGGCCGGCGGCACGCACGCCACGGTCACCGTCGCCGGGTCCACCGTGCCGGCGTCCCCGCCGAACCGGGCCAGCCAGCCGGGCCCGGCGGCCGGGTCGCCCCGGTCGTGCCGGCCGCCGCCCACCGCCACCACGTACAGCACCACCAGCAGGCCGGCGAGGGCCGCCAGCAGCACCTTCTGCCGCCCGCTCACGGCTGGAGGAGCTGGGTGAACCGGATCTGGTCGACCCCGGCGTAGTACCGGTCGGTGCCCTGCGTCTTGCTCACCGCCACCAGGCTCAGCTTGTGCGGCCCCCGGGCCAGCTCCACGGTGCCCACGTCCACGAAGTCGGTGCGCACCACCGTCGGGGTGAAACCGAAGAAGGTGTCGCCGACCTGCCGGCCGTCGACCAGCCAAATGGTGTTCGCGTAGTCGAACGAGGTGGTGCGCACGGCGGAGAGCCGCCAGGTGCCGTCCGCGGGCAGGTCCACGGAGACGGTCACCCGGTCACCCACCGCCCGGCCCAGGAAGAAGAGCTGCGCGTCCCCGGACCAGACCACCTCGCAACAGTTCGCCTGGGACACCACCTGCGCCGGCGCCGCCGTGGTCGACTGCACCGCCGCGCCGGGGATCAGGCTCTCCGCCTCCACGGTCACCACCTGGGCCCGGGGCGGGGGCGCCGGGTCCCCACCCCGGCTCACCAGCCAGACCACCGTCCCGGCCACCACCAGCAGCAGCGCCGCCGCGGCCGCGAGCCACGGCCACGGCGCCCGCTTCGGGGGTACGACCGCCCGCACGTCGTAGGTCACCCGGCCGCTGGACCGGGAACTCTCCTCGGGCGCGGTGTTCGCCGAGTACGCGAACCCGGTCATGTCGTAGCGCCGGGGCGGGGTGCCGGGCGGCACGGCGAGCCGGACCAGGAACGACACCGAGCCCTGCCCGGGCACCACCCGCTGCGGCTCGGCCACGGTGAACCAGCCGCGCTGGGTGCCCTCACCGGGAGCCACGTCGAAGACCACGGTATCCGGCGCCTCGCCCGGGTTGGAGACGGTGAAGGTCAGCTCGCCGCAGTTGCGCGCGTCCAGGGTGAACTGCTCGGCGGCGGCGACGACGGTCCATTCGGTGGTCATGACGGCTCCTTTGACGGCTGGTCCTGTGCTGCGGTGGCCGGGTCGGTGGTCACCTCGACGGTGACCGCGGCGGGCTTCTCCGCCTCGACGATGCGGGTGACGAGGGCGAGCCGGTCGGCGGCGGCCGGCGGCACCCGGACCACCACGTGGAACGGCCGGTCGGCCGGCTCGTCCAGCACGAACCCGGTCACCCCGGTGGCCAGCTCCAGCGCGGTCCGCATCCCGTACGGGGTGCCCCGCCACCGGGCCAGCAGCGCGCCGTGCGCCACCAGGTCGCGCAGCCGGCCCAGCGGCAGCGGCAGCGGCGCGTCCGCCCGGGGCGCGGCGACCACGTGGTCCATCGCCACCCACCGGGTCAGGTAGGCCACGAACCCGTCCGGCGTCCGGTACGGCGCGAACAGCGCATCCACGTCGGCGAGCACCGCCTCGTCCGGGGCGTGCAGCGCCTCCATCACGTCCAGCAGCGCGCCCAGCACGCTGCCCGGGCCGGCGGCCCGCTGGTACGCGGCCGGCAGCAGCCGCTCAATCGTCGCTCGGCGCATCCTGCCGCACCACCTCGATGTCGTGCTCGCCGGAGCAGAGCAGCCAGGTGCCGGGGACGGTGACCACGTCGGCGGTGGCCTGGTTGGCGCTGGCCGTCCAGTCCTCCGCGTCGCCGCTGCGGTACACCCCGCGCTCGCCGCCGGCCAGGATCAGCCGGCCGGCCCCACCGGCGCCGGAGGGCACGGTGGCGGCGATCGCGTCGACCGGGACGAACCGGGTCCGGTCGCGCAGCGGCAGCCCGCAGTTGACCATCACGGGCTGCCACTGCGGCTGCGCGGCCAGGGTGTCCAGCCGGACCACCCCGCCGCTCTGCGTGGCGGCCAGCGCCAGGGTGCCGCTGAACGCCAGGTCCCGGCAGGTGCCGCCGATCCAGCCGCTCGCCACCGACTGCCACTTCACGTCGGACTCGAACAGCCGGGTGCGGTGGCAACCCTGCCCGGGCTTCTTCGGGTCCGGCTCGCCGGCGCCGCTCCACAGCAGCGTGGCCGGGCCGTCGTACTGCACGGCGAGCACCCGGTTGTCCACGTTGGCCAGGCCGACGTGGGCGAAGCTGCCGGGGCGGCCGGCGGCGGTGGACAGGTAGACGCCGAAGCCGGCCTGCGCCGCCACCGCCACCCCGGGCGCGCCGCGCTCGGAGACGAACGACCGGACCGCGTAGAAGCCGCGGTCGGCGTCGGCCGGGTCGACCAGGATCTGCAACGGCACCGCGCCGGGCAGCAGGGACACCTCGTACAGGCCGGCGTCGGTGGCCAGCAGCAGCGCCCCCGCGCCGTCCCGGTCGATCCAGGCCAGGTCGCGCACACCGGAGTCCAGGTCGGTGAGGAGCGTCCAGGTCTCGCCGAGGTCGGTGCTCAACCGGACCCGGGAGCCCCCGGCGTCACGCGTGGTCACCACGGCCACCGAACCGGCCCGGGGCACCACGCCGGGGCGGGCCGGGGCGGGGGCGGGCACCACCCCCACCACGCTCTCGCCGTCGAACCGGCCGGCCGGCTCCCAGCCCGCCCCGGCGTTGGTCGAGCGGAACAGCACCGGGCCGCGCCCGGCGTACCAGGTGCCCGGCTGGTACTGGTCGACGGCCACGGCCCGCACCTGGGCGTCCGGCGCCTCGTCGACCACGAACCGCACCGACTCGACGTAGCGGACGCCCGGCTCGGCGTGCTCCAGCATCCGGTACACGTTGGAGGCCCGCAGCGGCTCGCCGAACGCCCAGCCGGCCGGGTTGAGCGGGGTGGGCAGCGGGCTCAGCGTCTGGTGCAGCCGGTCGTGGATGCGCCGGCGGACCGCGTCCACGTCCTCCTCGCGGCGGACCACCACCCGGGCCCGGATGGAGACCGCCTTGTAGCGCGCCCAGCCGGCCCGCACCGCCGTGCCGAGCGCCCGGCGCCGCTCCAGGTCGGCCTCCACCCGGCGGCGGGCCTCCTCGACCTCGTGCTCGCGCAGCACCGCCACCGGCAGCCGGCCGCCGGGGCGGGCCTGCTCCGGGACGTACGGCACCAGCACCACCTCGACCTCGCCGGGGCGGGCGAAGCTGTAGACCGCCGCCCGGGTGAACGCCCGGGCCCGGGCCACCGCCCCGGACCCGGCGGCGAGGATCTCGTAGTCCCGGGCGGTCACCGCGCGCTGCTGGGCGAAGAACTCGTACGGCCCGCGCGCCAGGGCCGACTCCAGCGACTCCAGGTCCCGGCCGCCGGCGGCCGGGACCGGGTTGTCCACCCGCAGCCCGGGCAGCGGGTCGCGCAGGGTGGTCAGCGTCCCGGCCGCCACGTTCCCGGCCGGCCCGCCGCCGCAGCGGTACCAGAGCCGGACCTGCCGGCCGGCCGGCGGCACCGCCGCGACCGGGCCGGGCGCCCCCTCGACACCCGGCCCGGACCCGTCCGCCGGCCGCAGGTCCAGCGCCGGGGCGAAGGTGACCACCCCGGAGGCCCGGTCGACCAGGTAGACCTTGGCCTGCGGGCCGACGCCGGCGAAGCTGTCCACCGGTCGCCAGATCTCGTACGTGCGGCCCTCGTGCTCCCGGGCGGCCGCGCCCAGCTCCACCGACCCGGTCGGCACCTCCACCCCGAGCAGCAGGTCCAGTGCCTCGGTGGTCCGGGCCAGCGGCGCCCGGGCCGCCCGGAACACCTGCCCGGCCTGCCCGGTGCCGGTGCCCAGCAGCTCCGCCTCGACCGGCTCGCAGTGGTGCACGCGTACCGTCACCTCGGTCTCGCCCGCGGGCAGCACGGCCGGCTCGGTGGTCACGAAGACGACCGGCCGGGGGTCCGCGCCGCGGGCGGCGGCGACCCGGGTGCCGGCCGGGACGCGGACCGCGCCGCGGTCCGGCCCGGTCCGGGTGAAGCGGACGTCCGCCCAGGCGGCGGCCGGCGGGTGCCGGGTCACCCCGAGCAGGTTGAGGAAGGCCACGTACGCCTTCTCCGGCAACTGGTTCAGCCGGTAGATCATCACCTCGGTGAGGTAGGCGAACGCCTCCAGCAGCGCCATCCCCGGGTCGTGCGCGGAGAGGTCCGTCCAGTCCGGGCAGGACCGGCGGATCCGTTCCCGCGCCTCGGTGACCAGGTCGAGGAAGGCGCGGTCGTCCAGGTGCGGCACCGGCAGCGTCATGGGGTCGCCTCCTCGCCGGGGTCGTCGTCGACGGGGAGCAGGTCGACGGAGAAGACCAACTGGCCGGGGGACAGGCTGGCCCGCACCCGGTAGTCCAGCCGGATCACCAGCCGCCACGGGTCGTCCGGGTCCGGCCCGGCGTCCACGTCGAGCACCTCGACCCGGGGCTCCCAGCGCCGGATCGCCTGCCGGACGTAGTGGATCGCCAGGCCGGCCGTGGTGTCGTCGTTGGGCGCGAAGACCAGCCGGTGCAGCCGGGAGCCGTACCCGGGGCGCATCAGCCGCTCGCCCGGCGTGGTGGACAGCAGCAGGAACAGCGCCTGGCGTACGGTCTCGTCGCCCTCGGTCATGGCCAGGCCGCCGGCGGCGGTCAGCGCGAGACCGCCGGTGCGACCCGCGTCGAAGCCGGCGCCGACGAAGCGGAAGGCCCTCATGCGTCCGCCCCCAGGTAGGTCTGCCGCGGGTCGCGGACGGTGTGGTGGACCAGCCCGGGCGGGGTGCCGTCGGTCAGGCCGTCCAGGTTCGACAGCACTACCCGGTGGCCGTCCACCCGCAGCCAGGCGCTGTAGCCGACGGTCACCTGCAGCGTCTTGGCGCAGGGCTTGATGGTCGGTCCGTAGTTGGGGCACGCGGCGATGTCCCGCCCCTCCGGGTCGGCCTCGACCAGCACCGGTACGCCCCCCACGGTCACCCATCGCTGGGAGGGGCGGTTGGCCACCCGGCCGTCGTGGTCGCAGGTGATCAGCGAGTCGCGGTGGATCCAGCGCATCAGCCACCTCCGTGGGCGCGGGCGAGGGTACGGGCCTGGGCGGCGGCGGTCTCGGCGTCCTCGGCCGCCTCCGCGTGCAGGAAGTCGACGGTGCGGGCGCGCACCACCATGGCGCGGCCCGGCGCGGAGAGCACCAGGTCGCCGGCCGCGTGCACGGTGGTTAGCTCGGGACGCAGCTCGACGAAGCTGCCGCCGTCGGTGGCCAGCCGCAGGGCGCGCCCGTCGTCGTCGATGACGATCGACTGGCCGGTGCCGGTCCGCATCGACCAGCGCCGGGACCGCCCGGACACGATCCCCGCGTCGTACGGCTCGACCGCGCCGAACAGCGAGCCGAGCACGACGCCCGAGGCCGGCTCACCGCCGGGCAGCGCCACCAGCACGGTGTCCTCCGGGTCGGGCAGCGCCACGATGCCCTTGCCCCGTCCCGCGCCCGGGCAGAGCACGGCGAGCCAACCGGCGTCCAGGTCCCCGTACGCGGGCAGGGTCACCCGGGCCCGGCCCAGCCCGCCCGGGTCGTCGACGTCGGTGACCGTGCCGAGGGTGACCGTGGCCGCCACCGGCGCGGCGGCGGGCGGCGGCGCGGGCGGGACCGTGGAGAAGCGGGTCAGGTGCCCGTTCGCGTCGAGCGTGTGCACCACCTCGGTGAGCACGTACACCCCGGCGACCGGGTCGGGTACGCCGGCCAGCGCGATCCGCCGGCCCGGGCGCAGCGCCGGATCACCCTCGGCCGTGCCCTCGGCGGTGACCAGCGCGGCGACCCGGGCGTCCAGCCCGGCCTGGGCGAGGGCGGCCAGCTCGTCGTCGCTGCGGCCCGGCTGGTCGACGGCCGTGCGCACCCCG
>NZ_MUYZ01000024.1:0-43296 GCF_003013775.1 Micromonospora sp. MH33 | reverse complement strand
TCGGCGCGGGCTTCGCGGCGACCACCCTGCTGCTCGGCCGGCGCGGGTTCGGCCTCGGCGACGCCAAGCTGGCGCTCGGCGCCGGGGCGCTGCTCGGCTGGTACGGCTGGCCGGTGCTGGTGGCGGGCCTGCTGCTCGCGGTCACCCTCTCCGCGGTGGCCGGCCTGGCGCTGCTGGCGGCCCGCCGGGTCCGCTGGTCCAGCCACCTGCCGTTCGGTCCGTCGCTGATCGTCGGCACCGCCCTCACCCTCGTCCTGACGACGTGAGCGCCGGCGGCGGTGAACGGGTCAGCGCCGGACGGTCCGGACGGCCGGCCGGGTGGCGGCGCGGCGGACCCGCCAGCGCAGCACGTCGGCCACCGGGCGGGCCAGCACCGGGGTGAGCAGGGTGCCCACCAGCACGCCGAGCAGCAGGCCAGCGGCCACGTCGTGCGGGTAGTGCACGCCGACGAAGGTGCGGGAGAACGCGGCCAGCGCGGCCAGCGGGACGGCCACGAGGCCGATCCGGCGGTGCAGCAGCAGCGCGGCGGCGGCCAGCGCACCCGCGATGGTGGCGTGGTTGCTCGGGAACGACCAGTCGCCGGGCGGCGGGCAGTGCGCGGCCACGATCACCAGGTCGGCGGGGCTGCGGCAGGGCCGGTCCTCGGCGACGAGAGTCTTCAGCCCCTCGCTGGACGCGTACGCGCAGACCACCGCGACCGGCGCGGCCAGGGCGAGCGCCCGGCTCCGGAGGTCGCCGCCGACCAGCCGGGACAGCGCGGCCAGCACCAGCAGCACCCCGAGCAGGACGATGGCCCCCTCGGTGAAGTGCACGGCGAACCAGTGGACCGGTTCCGGCGTGCGGTCGGCGAACTCGACGATGTCGTGGTACCAGTCGACACTGACATCCGGCACGTCGGTCATCACAGCGTCAGTCATGAATCACCTCACCAACTGTTCATACCCCGTTCACCTGGAGGGTGGCGGGGGAATGACTGTCGGGGCACCGAAGTCTCAGGCGCCTCTCAGCCGGGGCTGAGTCGGTGGCCGCGACGTACCGACCTCGGGAGGACCCGTGCCGCACAGCGCCCAGGGCGACGAGAGCTGGCGGATCCGCCGTACCGCGGCGGACCTGGACCGGCTCGGCGAGACCGAGTCGATCTTCGCGCTGGGCAACGGCTGGGTGGGCTGGCGCGGCACCCTCGACGAGGGCGAGCCGTACGAGATGCCCGGCACCTACCTCAACGGGTTCCACGAGCGGCGCGAGCTGAGCTACCCGGAGGACGGGTACGGCTTCCCCGAGCACAGTGACACCGTGATCAGCGCCCCGAACGCCGCGCTGGTCCGGCTCTGGGTCGGCGGTGAGCCGCTGGACCTGCGGACCGGGACGGTCCGGCGGCACGAGCGGGTCCTCGACCTGCGCGCCGGGGTGATCCACCGGGATACCGAGTGGATCTCGCCGGGCGGCCGGGGTGTCCGGGTCCGCAGCACCCGGCTGGTCTCGCTGCCCCGCCGGCCGGTCGCCGCGGTCGACTACCAGGTCGAACCGCTGGACGGCCCGGTCGAGGTGCGGGTCTGCGCCGACCTGCTCGCCAACGAGCGGGTACCGGAGCGGGCCGACGACCCGCGCGCCGCGTCGGTGATCCACGACCCGCTCACCGCCGAGACGGGCCGGCACGACGGCACCGACGGGGTGCTCGTGCACCGGACCGAACGCAGCGCCCAGCGGGTCGCCGTCGCGGTCGCCCACCGGGTCGACGCGCCGGGCACCGCCGCGACCGACACCGAGCTGACCCCCGACCGGTTCCGGCTGGCGGTCACCGGCCCGCTGCGCCCCGGCGAGCGGATCCGGGTCACCCGGTTCGCCGCGTACGAGTGCGCGCACGTCGGCGGCACCCCGGCCGACGAGCTGGCCGACCTGGTCGTCGCGGAGGCGGACGCGGCCCGGGCCGAGGGCTTCGCCGCCCTGCTCGACGCGCAGCGGGCCGCCCTCGACGCCGCCTGGGCCACCGCCGACGTCGAGCTGGACGGCGACCCGGAACTCCAGCAGGCGCTCCGGTTCGCGGTGTTCCACCTGCTCCAGTCCGGCCGGGCCGACGGCGACCGGACCATCCCGGCCAAGGGGCTGACCGGCAACGGCTACGACGGCCACGTCCTCTGGGACACCGAGGGCTATGTGCTGCCGGTGCTCACGTACCTGACGCCGGGGCTGGCCCGCTCGGCGCTGCGCTGGCGGCGCGCGCACCTGCCCGAGGCCCGGGAGCGTGCCGCCGAGCTGCGGCTGGCCGGGGCCACCTTCCCGTGGCGCACCCTCGGCGGCCGGGAGTGCTCCGGCTACTGGCCGGCGGGCAGCGCCGGGCTGCACGTCAACGCCGACATCGCCGACGCGGTGCTGCGCCACGTCGCGGCCACCGGCGACGCCGAGTTCCTCGCCGAGTGCGGCGTGGAGCTGCTGGTGGAGACGGCCCGGCTCTGGCACCGGTACGGCCACTGGTCGGACACCGGCACCTTCCACCTGACCGGGCTCACCGGCCCCGACGAGTACTCCGCGCTGGCCGACGACAACCTCTTCACCAACCTGATGGCCCGGCGCAACCTGCGCGGCGCCGCCGACGCCGCCGAGCGCCTCCCGGAGGCCGGCGCCCGGCTCGGCGTCGACCCGGCCGAGATCGCCGGCTGGCGGGCCGCCGCCGACGCGGTGCACGTCCCGTACGACGGCAAGCGCGGGGTGCACCAGCAGTCCGCGGGCTTCACCGAGCAGCCCGAGTGGGACTTCGCGAACACCCGCGCGGACGACTATCCCCTGCTGCTGCACTTCCCCTACCTGGAGCTGTACCGCAAGCAGGTGGTCAAGCAGGCCGACCTGGTGCTGGCGATGCTGCGCTGCCCCGGCGAGTTCACCGCCGACGAGAAGGCGCGCAACTTCGCCTACTACGAGGCCCGGACCGTCCGGGACTCCTCGCTGTCGGCCTCCGCGCAGGCGATCCTCGCCGCCGAGGTCGGCCACCTCGACCTGGCGTACGACCTGTTCGCCGAGACGGCGTTGCAGGACCTGGAGGACCTCGGCGACAAGACCGCTGACGGGCTGCACCTGGCCTCGCTGGCCGGGGCCTGGCTGGTGGTGGCGCAGGGCTTCGGCGGGCTGCGCGACGACCGGGGTGTGCTCTCCTTCGACCCGCGGCTGCCCCGCCGGATCACCCGGCTCGCCTTCCACCTGCGCTGGCACGGGCACCGGCTGCGGGTCACGCTGACCCCGGAGGTGGCCCGCTACGAGCTGCCCGACGCCGGCCCGGCCGACGCCGTCGAGCTGTGGCACCACGGCGAGCGGCTGCGGGTGACCGGCGACGCCCCGGTCACCCGGCCCATGCCGCCGGTGCCCGATCCGGGCCCCGAGCCGCCCTCACCGCCCGGCCGCCGGCCGCCCCGCCGGAGTCAGGAGGACGTGGGCGGCGCCGGCTGACTCGGCACGCCCGACATCCGCTCGACGATCTCCTCCAGCTCCTCGAAGGCGTACGCCCAGTTGTGGCACTTGAAGCTGCGCAGCCCCTCGATCGGGGTGCGGCAGTCGGCGCAGTGCACGCCGGGGACGGCGTCCGGCACCTCGGTGTTGACGTACTTGCGCTCGCCGAGGATGACCCGCGCGATCATGCCCCGGTCGTGCACCCCGTGCAGCGCCGAGGAGACGATGTCGTACCAGTTCACCCGGCGACCGCACTTCGGGCAGTCCGGCTCGTCGCCGCTGACCCAGAGCGGGGCGCCGATGCTGCGCGCCGGCATGTTCAGCAGCTTCTCCAGCCGGCGCACGTCCGACTCCGGGGTGGTCCAGCGGTGCCGGCCCGGCAGCGAGGCGGGCGAGTCGTAGACGGCGCGGAACACCACCGGGTCGACCTCCACGGTCTCCCGTCCACCGGTCATCGGTACCTCCTCGGCTCGGCTGGTCCCACCGTCGTACCAGGTGAACGGCTTCGACAGCCGGATCACGGACACGACGGGTCAGCGGTGTGTCGCCCAGCCGGGGCGGCTGGTAGTGCGAGCTGGCGCCGGCGAGCCGCCGTGGGAGGATCAGCGGGTGCAGGTCAGGATGCTCGGACCCTTCGAGGTCCGCACGAACGACGGCATCCTGGCCGACGTGCCGGGCGCCCGGTTGCGCGCGCTGTTGATCGCCCTGGCGGTCGAACCGCGCCGTGTCGTCCCGAAGGCGACGCTCATCGACTGGATCTGGGGGGAGAACCCACCCGCGGACGCCGCGAACGCCCTGCAACGCCTGGCTTCCCGGCTGCGGAAGGCGCTGCCGGGAGGCGTGGTCGAGGGGCAGCCGGGCGGCTACCGGCTGCTGGTGGACCCCGACGCCGTCGACGCCCTGCGGTTCGAACGCCTCGTGGCCCGGGCTCGCCAGGAGGAGGGCCTACCGCGGGTCCGGCTGTTGCGCGAGGCCCTCGCCCTGTGGCGCGGCGCCGCCATGCAGGACGTCGGGTTGGAGAACAGCAAGGCGTTCGACGCGGCGGTGACGCGACTCGAAGGGCTGCGCCTGACCGCGATGGAGGATCGCTTCGAGGCGGAGGTCGGTCTCGGCCACGGCGCGGAGGTGGTCGCGGAACTGACCGACGCGGTGACCGCGCATCCGCTGCGGGAACCGCTGGTCGCCGCGCTGATGCGGGCCCTGGTGGCGGCCGGCCGCGACGCCGAGGCCCTGCTCACCTACGAACGCACGAGGGAGGCCCTGGCCGACGCGCTGGGCGTCGATCCCTCGCCGGAGCTGTCGGCCCTGCACACAGCGTTGCTGCGGGGCGAGTTGGGCCGGCGGGAGGAGAACCGGAAGACCAACGTGCGCGCCGAGCTCACCAGCTTCGTCGGCCGGGACGCCGATGTCGCCGCCGTCCGCGGGCTCGTCGCGGAGCACCGGCTGACCACCTTGATCGGGCCCGGCGGTTCGGGCAAGACCAGGCTGGCCACCGAGACCGCGCGCACGATGGTCGGTGACCTGCCCGACGGAGTCTGGTTGGTCGAACTTGCCGCCATCGGCGCCGACGGTGACGTGGCGCAGGCGACGCTCACCGGGCTCGGGCTCCGGGACGCGCTGCTCGGCGCAGGACCGAGCGCCGACCCGGCGGACGGGCTGATCGCCGCGATCCGCGAGCGGGAGGCGCTGCTGATCCTGGACAACTGCGAGCACGTCATCGAGTCGGCGGCGCGGTTCGCCGATCGGGTGCTCGGGGAGTGCCGACGGCTGCGGATCCTGGCGACCAGCAGGGAGCCGCTCGGCATCACCGGGGAGGCGCTGTGGTCGGTCGAGCCGCTGGCCGTGCCGACCGGCGCCAGCCCGGGCGAGGTCGCCTCCTCGCCGGCCGTCCGCCTGCTGCGCGACCGGGCGGGTGCGGTGCGCAAGGACCTCGGAATCGACGACCACACCCTGTCGACGATGGTGCGCGTGTGCCGGGCGCTGGACGGCATGCCGCTGGCGATCGAACTGGCCGCCGCCAGGCTGCGCACCATGTCCATCAACCAGCTCGCCAACCGGCTCGACGACCGGTTCCGCCTGCTGACCAGCGGGAGCCGTACCGCGTTGCCGCGACACAAGACGCTGCGCGCCGTGGTCGACTGGAGCTGGGAGCTGCTCACCGACGCCGAACGGACGGTCCTGCGCAGGCTCTCGGTGTTCTCCGGCGGGGCGAGCCTGGAGGCGGCCGAGCGGGTCTGCGCCGGCGACGCGGTGGAGCAGGACGACGTACTCGAATTGCTCACCTCGCTGGCCGAGAAGTCGCTGCTGCTCAGCGAGGGCGACGGCGCGCCGCGCTACCGGATGATCAGCACGATCAAGGAGTACGCCGCGGACCGGCTCGCCGAGGCGGGCGAGTCGGACCTGGCTCGTCAGGCGCATCTCGCGTACTTCACCGAGCTGGCCGAGACCGCGGAGCCGCATCTGCGCCGTGCCGAGCAACTGGAATGGCTCGCCACGCTCGAGGCGGAGCACGACAACATCGGTGCCGCGATGCGGGGGGCGATCGCTGCCGGTGAGGCGCAGGCGGCGATGCGGCTGGCGGCGGCCGCCGGTTGGTACTGGTGGCTGGGCGGGCGCCGGGCCGAAGGCATCGAGCTGATGATCGCGGCCACCGGCGTCCCCGGCGAGGTGACCGATGACGTCCGGGCCATGACGTACGGGCTGGTGGTGCTCTTCGTGACCTCCGGGCGGGGCGACGAGCACCAGGGCGCCGAATGGATCCACAAGGCGTACCGGTTCAGTCAGCAGAGTCGGCACCGCAACCCGCTGCTGGGCCTGGTCGCCCCGCTGGAACGCATCCTGCAGGCGCCGGAAACCGCGGTGTCCGCGTTCGAGTCGTTGCTGGACAGCGAAGACCCGTGGGTACGCGCCCTGGCCCGTTGGCAGGCCGGCAAGATGCGGATCATGCTCGGCCGGGCCGGGCCCGATGCGGAGGCCAACCTGGAGCTGGCGCTCGCCGAGTTCCGGGCGCTCGGCGAACGATTCGGGATCTCCCTGGCCCTGGCCGAGCTGGCGGGCCAACTCGCGATGCGCGGTGAGTTCGCCGGTGCGTGCGAGCACTACGAGCAGGCGGTCGCGGTCGTCACCGAGGTCGGCGCCATCGAGGACGTCATCCGGCTACGGACCCAGCAGGCCCTGCTGTTCTCGTTGTCCGGCGATCGGGACTCCAGCGCGGCCGCCATCGCCGAGGCCGAGCGGTGCGCCGAAGGGGTCACCTGGCCACATGCGCTGGTCGAGCTGGCGCTCGCCAGGGCGGAGCTCGCGCGCCGGGGCGGTGACGCCGCGGAGGCACGCCACCAGCTCGGCATCGCGACCGCCGTTCTGGGCGACGACGCGGAGCAGGCGCACATCCGCGCGGGCATCCACGACGTGCTCGGCTACCTGGCCGACGATCTCCGCGAGTCCCGTACCCACCGCGTGGCGGCCTGGCTGGCGGCGTCCGAGGCGGGACACCCGTTCCAGATCGCCCAGATCCTCGTCGGGGTCGCCGACCTCGCACTACGCCGCGACCAGTACGAGCAGGCGGCGCGGCTGCTCGCGGCCAGCGTCGGCGTACGCGGACTGCCGGACCGCTCCCACCCCGACGCGGCCAGAATCGAGCGGGACGCGCGGCGTCACCTCGGCGAAGCACGGTTCGCCGAGGTGACGCGGGAAGGTGCGCGGTCGAGCGCGGCTGAGCTGGTCGAGGTCGCGCTCGCCTCGTGAGGGTCAGCCCGCGGCGCGGCGGATGATGATGTCGCCGTGCCGGGTGCGGGCGTGGACGGAGACCTTGCTGTCCGACGGGTCAGGGTTTCCGTCTGGCGAAACGGAGTCCCGTACCGACGCGCGCTCGCTGTCGGCGTCGATGTCGGCGGCGGCGCTCTCGCTGATGCCCACTTCGATGTTTCCCGAGCCGTTCATCAGCTTCGCGTGCCCGTGGGTCATCCGGCCGATCCGGATGGCGCCGCTGGCCGTCGTGGCGGTGACGTTGCCGTCGGCGCGGTCGATGTCGAAGTCGCAGCTGGCGCTGCTGAGCTCGACGTCGGTGAAGGCGTGACCGATCCAGGTCCGCCCGCCCGAGTTGGACAGCGCGACCGCGCCCTCGACCTCGCCGATCCGCATCGCGAACGCCCCGCCGTCGATGTCGGCGCGCCCGGCGATGTGGCCGATCCCGACCTCACCGGACGCGATGTTCGCCCGCAGCGCGTTGACGCGGTCGACCTGGACCCGGCCCGAGGCCATGTGCAGCTCGCACTCGCCGAACACGCCGTCGGCCTGAACGTCCGAGTGCGCCCCGTACGCGATGAGGCTGGAGCCGGTGGGCAGGTCGATCGTGATGGCGACCGATCCGTCCTTGTCCCCGGAGACGGTCGTCTTGACCGACAGCCGACCGCCGGCGAAGTCGACGGTGGTCTTCTCGGCCACCTTGACGTCCTTGCGGCTCGCCGCGTCGATGGGCTCGACCAGCACCACGATGTCGGTCCGGTCGCTCGCGGTGACCCGCACCTGAGCGCCGGCGACCTCCACGGTGGCGGTGACGGGGGCTGGCGTGGCGAATGTGGGCATGACAACTCCTCCTCGTACTTCGTGACGGTTGGGCGACCGCCCCGGTTGGTTGGTCAGGCTCGCTTCTTGAAGGTGGAGAGCGCCCAGACGTATCCGACGAGGGCGATCCCGACGCACCAGGCCAGGGCGGCGACCGCGCTGCCCGTGGAAGGCGCGCCGGTCAGCAGGTCGCGCAGGGTCTCGATGATCGGGGTGAAGGGCTGGTACTCGGCGAACTGCCGCACCCCCGCTCCCATCGTCTCGGCCGGGACGATCGCACTGCTCAGGAACGGCAGCATGACCAGCGGCACGGAGGTCAGCCCCGCCGATTCCGGCGTCTTGGCAGCCAGCCCCAGGGCGACGGTGATCCAGCTGGTCGCGAAGGAGACCAGCACGATGAGACCGATCACGCCCAGCCATTCGAGGAAACTCGCCGCCGGCCGGAATCCCAGCGCGAACGCCACCCCGATGATGGCCGCGATGGCGATCAGGCTGCGGAGCATGCTGGCGGCGACATGGGCGCTCAGTACGGCACTGCGGGAGATGTCCATGACCTTGAAGCGGTTGATGATTCCCTTCGTCATGTCGGAGTTCACGGCCAGCGCGGTGGCGCTCAGCCCGTAGCAGATCGTCAACACGATCATGCCGGGGGCGATGTAGTCGATGTACTTGCCGTCGATGTCGAAGGCGCCGCCGATGACGTAGACGAACATCAGCATGATGACGATCGGGAACAGGACCGCGTTGAACACCGCGACGGGGTTGCGGAGGGTGTGCTTGAAGTTGCGACCGAGCATGGTCGTCGAGTGGCTCATCACGCGCTCACCTTCGTGCTGGTACGGCCGGTCAGGGCAAGGAAGACGTCGTCGAGGTCCGGCGTGTGCACCGAGAACTCCTCGACCTCGATGGAATGGGTGTCGAGTTGTGCCAGCAGGGCGCGCAGCGATCTCGCCCCACCGTCGCTGGGAACCCGCAGGATCAGGTCCTCCTCGTCGTCGCGCGTGGCGTCGGTGAGGACCCGCATCGCGGAGTCGAGTTCGAGGTCGCCCGCGAACCGGAGCCGGACGTGACTGCCGGGGATCTGCCGCTTGAGCTCGGCGGGGGTGCCCTGGGCGACCAGCTTGCCCTGGTCGAGCACCGCGATCCGGTCCGCGAGCCGGTCGGCTTCCTCCAGGTACTGGGTGGTCAGGAAGATAGTCACGCCCTCGGCCACCAGATGGCGGATGATGTCCCACATCGTCCGGCGGCTGCGCGGGTCCAGGCCCGTCGTCGGCTCGTCCAGGAAGATGATCCTCGGCTTGCCGACCAGGGTCATCGCCAGATCCAGCTTCCGGCGCATACCCCCGGAATAGGTCGCCGCCATCTTCTGCGCCGACTCCGCCAGGTCGAACCGCTCCAGCAGGTCGTCGACCACCAGCTTGCTCTCGCCCGGGCGCAGACCCTTGAGCGCCGCCATCAGTTGCAGGTTCTCGCGGCCGGTCAGCAGGTCGTCCACCGCGGCGAACTGGCCGGTGACCCCGATGGCCGCGCGTACGGCCTTGGTCTCGGTCGCCACGTCATGGCCGGCGACGCGGACCGTGCCGCCGTCGGCCCTCATCAACGTGGTCAGCACGTTGACCGTCGTCGTCTTGCCCGCACCGTTCGGGCCGAGCAGGGAGAAGACCGTGCCCGCGGCGACATCGAGGTCGATGCCGTCGAGAACGACCTTGTCCTTGTACGCCTTCCGCAGCCCTGAAGCCGCGATCGCTGAACTCGTCATGCGGACCACCATCGGCGCCCGGCCTGCCACCCCCCTGACACGCCCCTGACACGACAGCTGACACGCCCCGACCTGATGGGTGGCGCCGGTCCGGTAATTGCGGTGACGGTCTCCAACCGGCCGGCAAGGATGACGTGTCGAGGGGGTGCGGCCGCGGATGGCACTCATGGATGACACGGACCAACAGCGTCGCCCCGTCGCCCTGGTGACGGGCGCCGGCCGCAGCGCCGGCATTGCCGCATCAGTGGTGCTGAAGCTGGCTGCGACCGGCTGGGATGTCGCGTTCACCTACTGGACCCCGTACGACGAGCGGATGCCCTGGGGAGCCGATCCCGAGGCCGTGACGCAACTCAGCGTCCAAGCCGGCGAGCACGGGGCAAGAACCGTCGCGATCGAGGCGGACCTCAGTGATCCCCACGCCACGGCCGCCGTCTTCGAATCTGTGGAGCGCGAGCTGGGCCACGTCACAGCGTTGATCCTCGCTCACTGCGAGAGCGTCAACTCGGGCCTGCTCGACACCAGCATCGAGAGCTTCGACCGTCACTTCGCGGTGAACGCCCGGGCGAGCTGGCTCCTGATCCGCGAGTACGCCCAACGGTTCCGAGGGGCGCACGGCACCGGCCGCATCGTCAGCCTGACCAGTGACGCCACCGTCGGCAACCTGCCATACGGGGCCAGCAAAGGCGCCCTCGACCGGATCACCCTGGCGGCTGCCCAGGAACTGGCCCACCTCGGCGTGACCGCCAACGCCATCGACCCAGGCCCCACCGACACCGGCTGGATGACGGCGGAGATCAAAGCCGCAGTCCTACGCTCCACGCCGCTCGGACGGCTCGGGCGCCCGCAGGACTGCGCGAACCTCGTCGCGTTCCTGTGCTCGCCCGAGGGAGGCTGGATCAACGGCCAACTGCTGAACAGCGACGGGGGACTTTCCTGACCGCACGGGCAGCCTCGGGATGGATGAGCGGCCCCGAACATGGCAACAGCGACCCCGGTCGGGGCCGCTGACCTGTGGAGGAGTGGGCCGCCAGGGACTCGAACCCTGAACCTATGGATTAAAAGTGCCCAGGTAATCACAGATTCCGTAGGATTGTCACCTTTAGGTTCGGTCCGGGCAGCGGGGGGTGCCGTCCCGTCGCGTCCGCGCTGGTCCGGCGCCTGGGATAACGCAGCGCCCATTGGCCGCAGGCAGCCAGCCCCGGGTAATGCTCGCGGTTTGCCGATGGGTCCGTCCTGGGTTGCGGGCGTCCGAGCACCCTTGGAGCACCCGCAGCCCTCGGCCTGACGTAGCGGTCGATCAAGCGGGAGCGGCATGACGGTAGTCACGCCGCTCCCTGTGCTTCACATCCCGCCTTCGACGCCCAAGTCGCGGCCAGGGCTGGCCCGCTTGTGCTCAAGTGATTGCCTACTCGTTCTCGATGACGAACCTGACGCCTTCCGCGTCCGATACGGCTGCGAGCACTACCCTGTTGCTGACCCCCCGGATGGGCTGACCAATTTCTGTCTGGTTCGCTAGATCCCAAACCTGCACGGTTCCGCTTTCGTCAGCCGTCGCCACGATGATGTGACCGTCAAGTGTCGAGCCAGCGGCGATCGCCGTGACTCCTCCTGCGTGCCAGGTGTTCAAGTCCGCGAGCACCTGACCACTCTCAAGGTCTCGGGCGATAACCCTGCCCGTTGAATGACCGGCGATTACCAACACTCGCTCATCTGAAGTAAATGCCAGCGCTGCCGCACTGACGTCGTCGTCTACCTGCAGCAGGCTTGGACTATTTGTGCCCTCTTGTGTAGTCCAGCTGATGATGGTCTTGCTGTCGCTAATCGCGCAAAGGACAGCATTTCCGTCCGGAGGAACAACTGCGGCAACCGCATTGACTGACCACATATGGGCTGCCGTCGTCGCGGCTATTTCGCTGCCCTGAGCCCAGGTCCAGTACTCCAGCAGGCCATAACTGCTGCTAGCAAGCAGCACGGTTCGACCGCCAGTGACAGCAGCCAGAGCCAAAGACTCGACGCGGTGATGTGGTCGCTCTGTGACTGGTTGAATGTCGGGTTTTGTGCCGTCGTGCCGCATGCTCCGTAGCTGGACGCTGAGGTGCGCGCCTGCGCGGGCAACGGATAGCCCATGGCCATTTCGGTTAACTGCCACGAGGGCATCACCGGGGATGGCGAATGGCGGAGTGGCCGTTCGAGTTAGCTGGAAACGGTTGTTGACACGCCAGACAGAGATCAGGTTCGACTCTCGATCGCGCAGCAAGCCGTCCAGTGGAATCTGGTCTCCGTCGTTGAGGTAAGCCCTTCGCGGTCCTCGCCAATTTTGCGCCTCGGCGAGCGCGGCCATCTGAGCGTGAACGGCTGCCATGCTCTTGCCGCTGCCAGTTGCGTGGAAGACCTGTACGAGCCCAGACGAAAACGCGGATAGGTCCGTGTCCTCTTCGGCGCTGTGCGACATGACAAAGACCCTCCGTCGCAACGAATCCGACGCAACGTGGTACGGCTCGTCCGGGACTGGACGGACCGGCAGCACGGTCGTCTGGCGCTCCGGACGGTTGTCGAAGTGCGCGTCAACGATCAAGACGAGCTGCTTCACTGGGCTCAGTGCCAGTAGGTATCGGATGTCCCGGACGCTGATTGCATTTATCGTGAAGCCGTCGGCGGTGGTGACGGTGTCAGCTGCGGACAAGTAAACCTCGGATGTCCGAGCATCCCGTATTCCGTGGCCAATGTAGTAAATGATCAGCGTTTCCCGAGCCTGGGACGCCGCCTCGACGAACGATGACCAGAGGCGCTCCCGCGTCGGATTCAACAGGAGTTCGTTGGTGTCCGGCGATTGTCCGTCGTCGGCGGACTCTCGGAATATGCCGGCGAGCTGCCTGGCTGGTCTCAGGTCACGATGGACGACTGGCGCCGCGCCGGCCGTCAGGTACGTGTCGACGCCAACGAAGAGCGCGCGCCACTCGTCGCCATGGCTCTCCGGCCCGGATTCGCGCGCGACGCCACCGGTCGGCGAGGGTGCTGTCGGCTCACTGGCGGTGGGAGGTGTGCTCACTCCTCCGCCCCTCGGCCCGACAGGACCGGGAGGGTCAGGCCGAGCTCCAGCCGCAGGAGGCTCGAAGCCGTCCTCGTCATCACTGTCAGTGATCTTCGGTGGGAAGAGGTCCGGTACTTGGTCCGCCATGGCGGCCTGCCACAGTGCGTCGAAGCGGTCGCACAACTCGTCCGGATCGGCCTTGCGATCGAGCTTGGCGAGAAACGCGACGATCCCGAGCAGCCGCGGCAGGCTGGGGGTCCGGGCGACCGAGAAGACGTTCTTGATGATGTTCGGGCCGCAGTCGCACGCACGTGCCATGTCGCGGACCGACGGCCATCCGGCCCGGGCATGGAGGATGTGCAGCTCATCGTTGAGCCGCTTCAATCTTCCGGTCACGCCAGGAGCGCGACTCAGCGCCGCCATGCCACCCCTGAAGGTCGAGGCCCGCCCGCCGGGCGGCAGGCGCGATCAAGCGTAGTGACCTTCGATGCGGCGGTCGAATTTAACGCTCCTTCAGTCTTGCCGTGTACTGGAACGTACCGGGATGTGCCGGCTCGCACCTCGCCGGTGGCTGAGCGTGCTGGTCTTGTCCGGGGTGATCTATCTTGCCGCCGCCTGTAACGCAGCGTGTCTGTGGGCCTGGCCCGGTGCCGAGAATTTCCGTCAGGTCCGGAAGGGTAGACGGAGGAGTGGAGCATGATCAACGAGCTTTCCAGCGCCGCACTGGATGGCATTCTCGAGAACCTGCCGACGGCACTGATCATGGCCGGCCTTGCAGCAGCGGCCACGATGGTTGCTCGCTGGCGTGGCCGGAGCCGAATTCGTAATCGCAACGCTGAACGCGGCGGCGACGACGCTGCGTGAGCCCGGCGAGCGCTCAAGGTCGGCGCCCGACGACCTTGAGCGCTCTGCTGGTCGGGCGGTGCTACCAGAACACGGGAAACGCTTGGGCATCCGCTACTGCGCACTACCGCGACATCGCTCGCGGTGAGGTTTTGCGGTAGGGGGCACGCCGAAGGCGCCCAGCCCTCAGGCCAGCGGCGGTGAGTCCAGGCGGTGCCGCGTCGAGGCGTGGGGGTCGCGAACGTAGACCACGGCGGGTTTACCGTCGGCGGGGAGTCGGCGGTCTACCTCGAAGAGAGCGGTGGCTGCGACGAGGTCCGTGAGTTTGGTGAACCCGTAGGTGCGGGAGTCGAAGTCGGGACGGCGTTTGGTGAGGATGTGCCCGACGCTGGCCAGGTGTGCCCAGCCGTCGTCGCCGGAGGCGGCTTCGATCGTGTCCCGGAGCAGCCTCACGAGGGTCGTGTCGTTGCTGGGGTCGACTATGGATGTACGCGGCTTGACGGCAACCGCTTGTTGCGATGCCGGAGGGTCGAGCTTGAGGTTCTCGGTGTAGATGAACTTGTCGCAGGCGGCGACGAACGATTGGGGCGTCTTGCGCTCGCCGAAGCCGTAGACGGTCAGCCCGGATTCGCGGATCCGTGAGGCCAGGCGCGTGAAGTCGCTGTCGCTAGAGACGATGCAGAATCCGTCGAATCGCCCGGTGTAGAGCAGGTCCATCGCGTCGATGATGAGGGCGGCGTCGGTGGCGTTCTTGCCAGTGGTGTAGGCGAACTGCTGGATCGGTTGGATGGATTGCGCGAGAAGGTGTTCCTTCCAGCCACGGAGGCTGGTGCCGGTCCAGTCCCCGTAGGCGCGTTTGGCATGGGCCGTTCCGTACTTCGCGATCTCGGCCAGCAGCGGGGCGACGACTGCGGGCTGAGCGTTGTCGGCATCGATGAGAACCGCCAAGCGGGTGGTCCTCTGTTCGTTATTGTCCATGTTTCACCTGCGGGTCGAGGGTGAGGTCACGGCAGATGGGGCCGGTGACTGCGTGGCGCGGATCGGTAGGAGGAAGGTCGCTGTGGTCAGTGCTTGGGCGCCGAAGCGGAAGTACGCGAAGAGGACCGCGTGCAGCCAGGCGGCCGGCCCGGTCAGGCGCAGCGGCTCGCTGTCGGCGAAGAGGAGCACCACGCCGTGCGCGTCCAGGTGGTATTCCCTGACGGCGGCGTGGTCGAACGACAGCCATCGCCCGAAGGAGTGGCACCAGGTTCTGGTGGGAGTGAGCACCATCCGGGTCGGTTGGTGCTCGCGCCACTGCGGGCGGGCCAGGCGTTCGGCTCGGGAGCGGGCACTGCTGTTGCCGACGGCGTTGGCGAGCAGGGCGCCGGTGACGAAGGCCGCCGACCCGAACGCCAGCGCGGAGGTCTGCTGGTAGGTCACCGTCGTGCCGTAGTGCCGCGCGTAGTGCAGCCGGGCGTCCAGGTGAACCGGTTCCTCGGTGAGGAATCCCGGCGTGGGCACGGAGCCGGGCTGTCCGCCCAGGGCGAGGAATTCGAGGGTACGACGCGCGGCGTCACGACCGTCCGCCCACGAGGTGTCGACGGCAGGAGGCCATAGCAGCCGGCCGATGCCGTAGCCGGCGGCGTAGGCGGCCAGCGCCCACGGGGCCGCGACAGCGACGACGCTCACTGCGAGCCAGCGTCGGTGGCCGAAGCCGAGCTGGCGGCGTCCCTCGGCCACCCCCACACACAACCCGGTGATCGCCGTCGCCACGACGTAGGCACCGGCGAGCAGTACCAACAGGGCTAGGAGCGCGCTGATGTCCGAGCACGCGTCGGGAATATCGGCGTCCGAATCGCCGATCGATGATCCGTGGGCCGACAGGCACCGCTCCGTGGACCGGTACGACCGGTCGACGCCCCATACCAACGCCGGTGTTGCGACCGCGGTGGCGACGGCGGTGACGGTCCAGTGCCGGCTCGTCGGCGGGGGAGGCACGAAGGACATGACCGATCGTCGCTCCCTCTGTCACCGCACGGGTACGCTCCGACGCGCGATGCTACCGCTCACTCCATGCGCTGTGGGGCCCGCAGTTGAGTCGTCTGTCCCCGAATTCAGCCGAGGTCGGCCCGGTCGAGCCGGTCCAGCAAGCTCGGTTTGCGCGCGTGCGGCTCGCGCAACAGCCGTATCCGCTGCCGGAACGTCTCGGGGTCTCCGTCGCGATCAGCGAGGGCCTTCAGGTCGGCGATGAGGGCAACGGCTGTGTCGCACTCCTTTGGCTTTCTCGTGTCGATCATCGTGTACTGCCCATCGCCGCTCGTGTTCCTGCTGGGCGCGGCCGTCCTGCCACCAGTTCCACTCACGCTCCACCTGGCCCATCGTGAGCTGGGCCAGTTCGCGAAGCAGATCGGCTGGGCTGGTGCGGCCTTGCGGGCTGCGGGTCCAGGTGACGCCGTTGGCGGCCGTCCCTCCGTATGACGTCGAACTCGGCACGCAGGCCTTCGGTCATGCTCACCATCCAGGCCATCGCTGGCGGGCCAGACGTGTGGGTTCGTCTGTGGCCACGTCCGTGTATCAGGACGGAATCCATTCGCAATGGACTGGATGTCCGCGCCCAGGGCCACCGCCGAAGCCAGTGGGCTGATGCCTCGGCCTGGAGCTGTTCCACGCAAATCGGGTTAGCCCTAACGCTATGGAGTCTTTGCGAGACAACGGGTAGCTTGGTTGAGCCACAAGCCGCCCACCCGCCCCGGGGCCAGTTACTGCTGGCCGGGTCACACGCTGGAGGTGATCATGGTTGCCCGGATCGACCCGGCTTGGTGGACGTCGGGCACCTGGGAAGGGCTACCAATCAGGGAGTTCCTGCAACGGCGCGACGTTGCGGTGATCTTCAGGTTCCTGCACGCTCGCGGTGTGTCCTACGGGGCGATCGCCGCTCTGGTCGATGTCTCCGCCAACCGCGCCGCCGAAATCGCCAAGGGGGCGCGGCAAGTCACGGCCTACGAGGTGCTGGAGCGGGTCGCCCTCGGCCTGAACATTCCGCGAGCCACCATGGGTCTCGGCCGTGAGCAGGATGTGCCAGCCGTTGGAGAGGTTCAGTCAGTACGCAGGCACGTACCCACGAGCGCTCAGCGCTCACTCCAGGTGATGAGTGAGCGTCCACCTACCGACATGGGCGGTCTCGCTCGCCTGCGCGAGGAGCTGGACGAGGCGCTGTCATCGTCCACCGTCTCGCCTCGGCACCTCGAGTTGGTCGAAGAGTCGACGAGCGAGCACATGCGGGTCTACCCCTCGACGCCGCCGACGGTCATGCTGTCGAGCCTTGCGGCCGAGTGTGCCGAGGTGCAGGTCCTGTCGCGTCGGCGGCAACCCGCAATGGTTCAGGCCCGTCTGTCGGGCGCTGCGGCTCTGCTGGCGACGATGTGCGCCGACGCGCTCATGCGACTGGGCAACGCCGGTGAGGCGCGCTTGTGGTACCGGACTGCAATCCACGCCGCGGACGACAGCGCGGACCTGCGGCTCCAGGTGTTGGCACGCGCCCAGGCGGCGATGCTGCCCTACTACTTCGGTGACCCGCACCAGACGGTGGTGATGGCGGACCAGGCGCTCGCCATCACCGCTTCGGCGTCACCGTCCGGCGCGCTGGCAGCCGCAGGACGTGCGAGGGCGTTGGCCCGCCTCGGGGCTGTTGACCAGGCGAGAGCGGCGATCGAGCAGGCCCACCGCATGTTCGACGAGGCGGGTGACGACGACAGCGATGCGGCGTTCCGCTTTCCCGCCAAGCGATTGCTGTTCTACCTGTCCGGAGCAAGGACATGGCTGGGCGATACGAAAGAGGCGTACCGGACCCAGGACGAGGCCCTGGGCCTGTACGGTTCCCGGCCGAGGGTGCCGATTGATCCTGCTCTTATCTCCCTGGACCGTGCCCTCTGCCTCGTGCGCGACCTGCGATTCGCGGAGGCGGCAGTGGCCGCACGCGCCGCCGTCTCCGGGCTGCCCGAGCTGCAGCGTACAGAGATCATCCTGTCCAAGGCGGCTCAGGTCGTAGCGGCGATTCCGCAACCCGCACAGGGCAGGGAGGTGATGGAGTTGGCGGAGTACGTGCGGGTGTGCCGCGAGCGGAGCCGTACCCTGGCAGCCGGAACTGCTGTGCGCGAACCCTAGGGGCCACATGTTCGTCGAGGCACGAACGCGTCCGCTGCTCGCCAAGGTGTGTCAGGGATTGGGTTGCTCTGCTGCCGACGCGCAGTTGCTCCGGCATCACACGAATGCTGTGTACGCCGTGGGTGACGTGGTCGTCAAAATCGCGCCGTTGGAGTTCGGGTTCGACCGCTCCCGGACGGTGGTGGCAGTAGTCGACTGGCTGTCGGCAAAGGGCTTCCCGACCGTGGGTCTGTGCTCCCACGTGCCGGCTCAACCACTCGTGGTCGACGGGCACGCTGTCACGGTTTGGCAGCGTTTGAACCCGGCGGACGACAACCCCGTCACTACCGCTGAACTCGGGCAGCTCCTGCGGGAACTGCACGGCTTCCCGATGCCGCCAGTGGAGCTGCCGAGGCTCCAACCAGCCGAGAGCGTCCGCCGATCGGTGGACAGTGCCCACCTCATCGACGATCGGGACCGCGACCTGTTGCTGAGCCGGCTCGAGGATCTCGGGGCGGCCTGGTCATCGATGGCGTTCCCGCTGGGAGACAGCCTGATCCAATCCGATCCCCAAACCCGCAACGCTCTCCGACGGTTGGACGGCACCCCGGTCCTGGCTGACTGGGACGGTATAGCGATCGGCCCGCGAGAGTGGGACATCGCCACCGTCGCGGTTCACTGCCGCCGATTCGGCGGCGGCCGGGAGGCGTTCGCGGACTTCACCGCCAGCTACGGGTGGGAGGCCACCACCTGGTCGGGTTTTGAAGAGCTCTGCAGATTGCGGGAACTCCAGATGATCGCCACTAACGCGCGCAAGTCCCGACCCGGGACATCGGCAGCCGCCGAGGTGCATCGCCGGCTTGACGGCCTTCGCAACGAGAAGGGCGCCGAGCTGCGTCGCTGGCAGATCCTCTGACCGAAAGGCCGACCGGCGCTCCAACCTAGTGCGCGTGAACGCGTAACTTCTGACCGGGATATGCGGTTAAGCGACCGCCTCCAATCGGTACGCTGCGTGCATGGCATCGGCAAACTCCTCCGTGCGCGTTCGATTTGCCCCATCGCCGACGGGCATGTTCCACGTGGGTAACGCCCGCTCGCTGCTCTACAACTGGGTGCTGGCCAAGCAGTCCGGCGGCACGATGGTGCTGCGGATCGAGGACACGGACGCCGAACGCAGTAGGCCAGAGTGGGTGCAGGGCATCATCGATGCCATGGCGTGGCTCGGCGCCGGCCCTGATGAGTACGAGGGACCTCTGTTTCAGTCCGCCTATGTCCAGCACCACCGTGACGCCATCGCGAAGCTGCTCACGGCAGGGCAGGCCTATTACTGCGACTGCGTGCGTACGCAGGTCGTGGAGCGAACCGGCAGCGAACACAAGGGGTATGACGGTTACTGCCGGGACCGCGGGCTGGCTGCGGCTCCCGGCAGCGCGGTGCGCTTCCGGACGCCGGACGTGGGCCAGACAGTCGTGCGGGATCTGGTGCGCGGCGAGCCCACGTTCGACAACGCTACGATTGAGGACTTCGTCATCGCACGGGGTGACGGATCTCCGGTGTTTCTGCTCGCGAATGTCGTCGATGACATGGTCATGGGCATCACCCATGTCATCCGCGCTGAGGAGCACTTGCCGAACACCCCTAAGCAGCAGCTGCTGTGGGTGGCGCTCGGGCACGAGCCGCCGGTGTGGGCCCACGCGCCGATCCTCGTCAACGAGAAGCGGCAGAAACTGTCCAAGCGCCGAGATCGGGTCGCGCTGGAGGACTTCCGCGCCGAGGGATACCTACCCGATGCGATGCGCAACTACCTGATGCTGCTCGGCTGGGCCCCCTCCGGTGACCGGGAGATCCTCCCCTGGGACGACATCGTGACGGAGTTCCGGATGGCCGACGTCAATCCCTCGCCGGCGTTCTTTGACGTCAAGAAGCTGCGGGCCTTCAACGGCGATTACCTCCGCTCGTTGAGCACGGAGCAGTTCATCTCGGCGTGTCAGCCGTGGCTGCGCGGTGAGTATGCCCCGTGGCGGGCTGAGGACTACGACGAGGTGGCCTTCGCCGCTGTCGCGCCGCTGGCGCAGACCCGAGTCGCGGTGCTCAGCGAGATCGTCGCAATGGTCGACTTCCTGTTCCTGCCGTTCCCGTCGATCGACGAGGCGGCCTGGACGAAGGCCATGAGCGGGGAGGCCCTGGCGCTACTCACCGAGGTGGCTACCGCCTTCGAGAAGGTGGAATGGGATACCGAGTCGCTCAAGCGCACGGTCGAGGAGTTGGGGGCAGCTCGCGGGCTGAAGCTGGGTAAGGCGCAGGCGCCGGTCCGGGTTGCCGTGACCGGCCGCACCGTCGGGCTGCCCCTGTTCGAGTCGTTGGAGGTGCTCGGCCGGAGCCGTACTGCCACGAGGATCAGGAGCGCGATCGACCGGCTCTCGTAACGGCTACGTGGCGCCGCTTCTCCGTGTGGGGGCGGCGCTGCGTCCGGCGGGTGGCGGTTGCAGGTCGCCGATCCCGGTGCCGAGGAGTTCGTCAGCCGCGCGGAGAGCTACCACGACGCTTTCCTGCGGCGACACGCCTATGGGCAGGTGCTTCCGCGCTAGTTGGGCCCGAAGGGCGGTCCCCCGCGGTCCGTTGATGACCTCGACCGAGCCGTGCGCCTCGTCGGGCCGGCACGGTTCGAGCCCTCGATCGCGCCAGCGAACATGGCGCCTCGCCACCGGGGTGGGTTGTCTTATCACTGTGAGCAGGTTGAGGTCGGCGGCGTCGTTCAGGGCGCGATGCACGTTCTCCGCCAGCCCGGGTCCGGCCGCGTCGACGCCGCGCAGGCCCTCTCTGGCGAGGAGCGCGCTCGCGTGGACGGCGACCCGCAGAGGTGGAGGTGCTGTCTCGAAGGCCGAGGTCACCCTGGTGTTGAGGTCGGTGGGGCGGAACCCGCTCTGGGTGAGAATCCCGTCAACGGAGAACCCTCCGCGGTAGCCCAGCCGGCCGCGCAGAGCCTCGCCCGTCCACCGGGTCAGCTCGATCAATCCACGCTGTTGGGCCACGGGCATGGGTGCGGTGCCCGCGCAGAGAAAGGTCCCGTCGGCGGGCCTACGCGGCACCAGAAGCTCCAGTGGGGTGAACGCGACGGTCGACTCGACGAGAACCAGACCGTGCAGGCGGCAGGGCACACCAGGGATCATCGGCATTACTCGGATCCGCCGTCGCCCTGGCGACTCCGCCTGCGGACTGGGTATGCCCGCGCTCGACCATCGGATGTCCCCACCGCCGGCCGAGGGCTCGGCCCCGCACGTCTGCCTGGCGGAGACGATTCCGGCCCCCGGCGCAAGGACAGGCTGCCACAGCGATGCTGGCTCGTCGTACACCACTGATTCGGCGCGCGGCAGGCCGATCGAGTCCCACAGCACATCCCCCACGCTTTTGTGTTCGAAAAGGCTCCAACTCGGGTGCTTGGCGCCGATGCGCGGCCGGCTGCCTGTCACCGGCGGGTCGAGAGGATCGGTGACGAGAAGCGCTGCTCGCCTGTCGGGATCGAAGCGATTCACGAGTGCGCTCAGCGGCGAGTCTGTCGCGAGGGTAGCGAGGAGAGCATGCCGGTCCGCGAGCAGTTGGGCGGCGCTGCGGGGGCCGGGCGGGCTGGGCAAGGCGGCGAGGAGATTGCCATCGAAGGCCAGGACCAGGACGTCGGCTGTGCCCGCAGCCGCCAGCAGATGTCGCCAGTGCAGCTTGTCGGCGCTGTGGGAGCAGAACACCACCGCCCTCTCACCGGCCACCTTTGGCCGGATCGCAGTGGCGAGCGCTTTGAGGAGATCGTCAACTCGCATGGCGCCACCGTCGCTGGCTCACCGGATCCAGCCCACGGAGGACGAGGTTGGCTGGAGTTCGATGTATGAGCTCGAAGCGATCAGTCCCGAGAGCTCGGATGATCCGCTCCTCACTGCGGCCCGGGTGTCGGGAGTCGTACTCGATGATGACGATCCCAGGGCGATGCTCGGCCGGGTCGAAGGACGACCAGACGTCCAGCTCTGTGCCTTCGACATCGATGTTAAGGAGGTCTACCCGCTCGATTCCGAGGTCGTGGAGCAGGTCTCCGAGCCGGAGACAGGAGACGGTGCCCACGGTGTAGCCGTGGCCCCGGTCACCAAGGCCGGACCAGGAGGGCTTGGCGTCGTACTGGCTGAAGGTCTGCTTGCCAGCGGTGTTCGAGATGGCGCAGTGGCGTACCACGCAGTGGCGTCTGTTCAGGGGCGCGCGGTTCCGTGGATCAGGATCGACGCACAACCCCGTCCATCCCCGCCTCTCGAAGTAGAGGGTGTTGCTACCCCGTACTCCGTCGCCTGCCCCGATATCGACGAAGACTCCCTGCGCCGGAACGGCCAGGTGTTCGACGAGCCAACGGTCCTCACCCCACTGACTGAAGTACGGATGCGGTTGGGTGTACGGGGGGTCAAAGGCGCTGTTCGGAGGCTGCGAGGTGCCGCCGGTCGCTCGGTCCGGCGGGTCCGGCGCGGGGGTCATGAGCCGCTCGCCGAGTAGCCGAGAACCAGCAGTCGCCGCGGTCTGTCGGTGTTGTTCGGCCCGCTGGCGTGCACGAGCGCGGCATCCCAGGCGAGCAGCGATCCGGCTGACGCCTCCAGCGTCACCGCCTGATCGTCAGGCGCGTCATCGTCCGGGACGACCGGCCCCTGGTTTGGTGTCGGTTCGTGTCGCACAGGACGTCGGTGACTACCGGGCCAGACCTGCAGCGCTCCTGCGGCTGCGGGGCAGTCGTCGAGACACAGCGCCACCGTGATCACCCGGCTGTAGCCTCGCGCCGCGAAGTACGAGGCATCCGAGTGTTTGCGGACGTCCTCGCCGAGAACCGGCAGGTCGGCCCAAGCGGCGGGATCGGCGAGTGCCGCCTTGTAGGTGACCTTGTCCTCCATCAATGTCGCCTTGGCGGCGAGCATAGACGAGGCGAGGAATCCAAGATCTTCGCTTGCCGCTATGCCCGCGAAGGCCGGTGCGAGATCGACGACAGGCTTGATCTTGAAGACGTATGGTCGGCCATGCGGCAGGCGCCACCAGGTGAGGCGAGGATGCGTCGTCCGCAGGGACAGGGTCTGGCCGATGACCTGCTCGAATGCCAGGTCGGCGGCGGCGCGCAGCTGGGACAACGTCTCGCGCTCCAGGAATCCCTCGATGGCGAGGTAGCCGTCCTGGCGGAAGCGGTCCGGGACGTCTTCGCCGGTCACTCGCATCATTGGACCCCCTTCCGGGCGCACGGCACGAGGAAGTCACCCGTCGGCTTCGTCCAGCCGCTCGGCAGTTGATTCGCAGGGATGGTTACGTTCGTTGCGCTCCAGTCCGCGAAGAAGTGGTCCAGCACTTCGGCGCGCGACTTGGGCAACTGTGTGCCGCTGTGGAAGAAGCTGAAGCGACCTCCGGGCCGCAGGACGGGGATCGCTACCCGTTCCACGAAGCTGGCGAAATCGGCGTCGGCGTGCCCGTCGGGCGGCCAGGTGTCGTACATGACCGCGTCGATGCTCTCCGGCTCAAGATCGAGCACCTGCCATGGTTCGACGACAACCACGACGGGGCAGGACAGCTGCTCGCGGACTCTCGGCGCGACCAGGTCCACGACCTTTGGATGCGGTTCGACGGCGGTGTAACGGGCGGGCCGCAGCGGCGCGATCTGCTGGGCGAAGACGCCCAAGCCGAGACCGATCTCCAGCACTTGGGCTTTGTGTTGACCTCCGAGCAGGGCGGCGGCGTGCTCGGCCATCAGGGCGGACTCGGCGAAGAACATCACGTACGTGTCTCCGAGGCGGAGACCCTCGTCGTCGATCATGGCCGGGCGTGCACACAGCTCGCGGAGATGACGGAGATGGACCTCGTCCAACGTCGCCGGCATCAGACCTGCTCCTGCGCGCGGAAGCGGCTCACCGGGTCGGTCTTCAGGAACCGCTGGATGTATCCCGGCGCCGTCCGCATCGTTGCCCGGGCCAGCGCCTCGCCGGCGACCCCGATGGGTGCCTCGGATCGGATGAGCACGTACGCCGGATCGTCGAGCTGGTCACCGTTACGTGCCGCGATGACGACCTCGGCGTACGTCCCGAGCTCCGTCATGATGCGTCGCGCCAGTTCGTCGGCCACGGCCGTGTAGATCTTGCCCACGTGGTGAAGCGGGTTCTTACCTGCGGGTGCCTCACCGCTCGCCGGGCGCAGGGGCTCGATCGCCCCGTTGTAACGGTTCCCGCGCCCGACCGCGCCGCAGTCTCCCTTGCCCAGTGAGGTGCCGAAGGGGGCGAGATAGCCACGGCCGGGCACGTCCTTGGTGTTCAGCGACAGCCGCGCGCCGGCCGCGATCGGCGTCTCGTCGAGCACTCGCTTGAGCTCACCCTCGATCTCGTCGCGGATGGCGTCCAGCGCCGTCCGATACTCCGACCAGGCCTGAACGTTCGCGGGATGGAAAGGCACCGCGGCGGTCACGTCCAGTTGGCCACGGTCGCGGACCACCATGACCTTGACGTCGGTGCCGGTCTGATAGCGGGTACGGAAGGCGGAGCTGGTCAACAGCGTCTCCAGCCGCACCGCCGTCTGCGCCGCGAGGCCACGAAGGCTCGTGCCTGCGCACATGACGGTGTCGTTGGCGACGGACTCACTGGCGAGCACCTGATTGATCGCGGCGGCCATCCGGGGTTCGTAGAAGTCCCTGTGGTGGTCCGTCCCGGTGCCGGCGGTGTTGTTGACGTGGATGCGGAGGTGCCCGAGGACCGCTGGGTCGTCCAGGGCGCTCGTGAGGACAGCCCGAACCGTGTCGTCGAACAGTTGGGCGGCACCCACGTCCGTGCCGTCGATCCGCTCCGTCACCTTGCCGAAGAGATAGCAGTCGACCGGCTTGCGGATGTCGTACCCACCGAAGCGGACGTCGGCGGCCGCGCCCACCAGCGTGACCTTGTCGACCCAGTGGTTCGGCACCGCACCGAAGCGCTCCTGGCAGCTTGCGGAGTAACGGCGGGAGAAACTGTCGGCGACCAGGTCCGCTAGGCTGTCGGGGTGGCCGATGCCCTTGCGCTCCGCGACGTCGAACGGTGCCCGGTCGGGGTGTTCCGCCCCGAGGCTGGTGATGACCTGCATGGCGCTTTCTCCTCTTCTCACCGGCGCGGCGGGGCTGGGACGGCGGGCACGGGCAGCGGCGGATCGACGAGGTACGCCATGCACTGCGACAGGACCAGGACCCGCTTCGCCGGGCAGGGCTCCGGTACGGAGGCGGGCCGGAAGGTGCCGTCGTAGAGGTTGCCGTAGCTGGTAGGCACGGAAGCGCACCGCCGGACTTCGCCGGTGACCGTCACCTTGAACGAGGTCATCCCTGCGGTGCAGGGCTGGCCGCGGAAGGCGAGCATGCCGTCGAGGTACGGCCGGTTGAAGGTGTACTCGCCAGAGTTCTCCAGGATCAGCGCACGCTCCGCGTCGGTGTACGCCTCCGGGTACCGACGACCTTCGTAGACGCCCTTGAACACCTTCGCCCGCAACGGATCCACTCCGAGAGCCGCCAGCGACGTCAAGTCGTCGCGGAGCCGGGAGAGCAGCGGCGGAAAGAGCACGTACAGCGCCACCACGTCGAAGCCGGCCCCACGCAGGATCCGGAACGACTCGGCGTACTGCGTAATCGGCAGACCGAGGCGGTCGCGTTCCGGCACGTGCAGGGCTGCCACGATCTTCGCCACCCGGGTCGGGTCCACCTCGTTGGCGAAACGGGTGACCAGCTCGGGCGACGCCAGGTTGGTGTTGATGCTGATCCAGTTGCGGCGGGTCAGCCCGGCGCATAGCTCCACGAAGCCGGGAAACAGGAGCGGCTCTCCGCCCGACATGTGCACGAGACTCGTGCGGCCGAGGTCCTCGAAGCGCCGAACCACTAGGTCGGCGTCGGGCTCGTTCAAGTGCTTCTTGTTCAACACGTAACGGATCTGCGGATGGCAGTACTCGCAGAAGAAGTTGCAGCGGTTCGTCAGGTGCCAGTCGAACTCCCACTCCCACGGTGCCGGTTCCGACGTCATCGCTGACACGCGCACGGGTTCACCTCCCCACGCTTTGGCCGCCGAAGCCATTTCGACGGATACCAATGTCAACCCTGGCGGTGGAGGTGCTGACCGGGACACCTCACGGTGGGGTCTCACGGTGGCCCCTCACCGTGGGCTGTCCCGCCCGCCGTGATCACGTAATCGTTCATTCGGTCCCGTGCTGCCCGAGGTGCAAGACGGACCACCTGGGCGCAAGGACCTGCGGGCGTGTGAGCTCCGGGAGGTAGTCATCCACATGCGCCCGCATCCCAGTGCAGTCGCAGGAGGAGGCGTCGAATGTACGAGCAGGATCAACTCGCCCGTTACGGCTATCGCCAGGAGTTGGCCCGGAGGCTGCGGTTCCGGGACCTGGTCGCGTACGGGCTGGTGTACATGGTGCCGATCGCGCCGATGGCGATCTTCGGCAGCGTGTACGCCGGCTCGGGCGGCATGGTGGCCCTGGCGTACGCGGTCGGTGTGGTGGCCCTGGTCTTCACCGCGTTCTCGTACACGCAGATGGTGCAGGCGTTCCCGATGAGCGGCAGCGTCTACAACTACGCGGGTCGGGGGATCAGCGCGCCGGTCGGTTTCCTGGCCGGCTGGGTGATCCTGCTGGACTACGTGCTGGTGCCGGGCCTGCTGTACCTGGTGGCGTCGGTGGCGATGCACGCGACCGTGCCGGCGGTGCCGGTGTGGCTGTGGCTGCTGGGGTTCGTCGCGGTGAACACGGTCGTCAACTCGGTGGGCATCCGCATGACGGCGATGGTGACCCGGGTGATGCTCGTCGGTGAGCTGATCGTCCTGGCGATCTTCTTGGCCGTCGCTGGCTGGGCTCTCGCGTCGGGCAGGGGCCGGTTCAGCTGGGACGCGTTCTACAACGCCGACACCTTCACCTGGTCGGTGGTCGCGGGGGCGGTGTCGATCGCCGTGCTCAGCTTTCTGGGCTTCGACGGGATCAGCATGCTGGCCGAGGAGACCAGGGGCGGTTCTCGGCAGATCGGCCGGGCGATGGCCGCCGTTCTCGTCCTGGCGGGGGTGTTGTTCATCGCCCAGACGTGGCTGGCCGCGATGCTCCTGCCTGACCCGGGCGCGCTCCTGGCGCAGGGTGATCCGAACGGCACGGCCTTCTATGACGCCGCCGCGGTGGCCGGTGGCGGCTGGCTGGCGACGCTGTGCGCGGTGGCGACGGCGGTCGCGTGGGGTCTGCCGAACTCGATGGTCGCGCAGGTGGCGACGTCGCGGCTGCTGTACGCGATGGCCCGCGACCGGCAGCTCCCGGGCTTTCTGGCGAAGGTGTCGGTACGCCGCAACGTGCCGATCAACGCGACCCTGCTCACCGGGGCGGTGTCCCTCGCGCTGGGCCTGTACATGGCGACGCGGGCGGACGGGATCACGCTGCTGTCGTCGCTGATCAACTTCGGGGCGATGGTGGCCTTCCTGGTCCTGCACGTCTCCGTGGTCGTGCACCACCTGATCCGGCGGCGGAGCGGGAACTGGTGGGCGCACCTGGTTATGCCGGGGATCGGGTTCGCGATCCTCGCCTGTGTGGTGATGAACGCGAACATCGCCGCGCAGCGCCTGGGCCTGGCCTGGCTGGCCCTGGGCATGGTCGTGCTCGCCGGCCGGTATCTGTCCGGCCGCCGGCCCGCCCTGTCGGGACTGGCGCCGGCGCAGCCGCAGGCCCGCCACGTGGAGCGGGTGTGACCGGCATGAACGTGATCACCTACCGGCCGGCGCGCGACGAACTGGCGTACACCTTCGGTGGGCGGATGCCGGTGGCTCACGTCCGTTCCGGTGACGTGCTGCGGGTGGACACGGAGGACTGCTTCGGCGGGCGGGTGCGGGGGCCGGCGGACTTGCCGTCGCGGGTGTGCGCGATGCGGCACCTGAATCCGGTGTCGGGGCCGTTCTTCGTCGAGGACGCCGAGCCCGGCGACACCCTCGCGGTGCATCTCGCGTCGATCGTCCCGGCCCGGGACTGGGGTGTGTCGTCGACGTTCCCGCACTTCGGGGCGCTGACCGGCACGTCGCACACCGCGACGCTGCAGCCGCCGCTGCCGGAGCGGGTGTGGGTGTACGACATCGACCGGCAGGCCGGCACGGTCCGCTTCCACGCCACCGGCAGCGACCACACCGTCGACCTGCCGCTGGAGCCGATGATCGGCACGATGGGGGTCGCTCCCGGCGGGTTCGAGGCCCGCTCCACGATCGTCCCCGACAGCCACGGCGGGAATCTGGACACCCCGCGGCTGCGCGCCGGATCGACCCTGTACCTGGGGGTGAACGTGCACGGGGCGATGCTCGCTCTCGGTGACGGACACGCCCGCCAGGGCGAGGGCGAGGCCTGCGGGGTCGGGGTGGAGATCGCCACGACCACCACCCTGGCGATCGAGGTCATCAAGGGCGTCCCCACGGTGTGGCCGCGCCTGGAGACCGACGGTGAGGTGATGTCGGTCGGCTGCGCCCGGCCGCTGGAGGACGCCTACCGCATCGCCCACCGTGACCTGGTCGCCTGGGCCAGCGCCATGACCGGGCTGGACGAGCTCGATGCCTACCAACTCGTGTCGCAGGCTGGCCGGGCGCCGATCGGCAACGTGTGCGACCCCAACTACACGGTGCTGGCCGCCGTGGACAAGGCGCTGCTGCCGGCCCCGGCCGCCGCCTACGCGGGGGTGCACGCCCGGCTGCGGCAGCAGATGGCCGGACTGCCGCCGGAGCCGCCGCGATGAGCACGATTCCGCTGCTGCCGTTGCGCGACGAGCTGTTCCTGCTCGGCCACAACGACGACACCGGCCAACCCCACATCCACCGGCGGGCTCTCGCGCTCGGGTTGGCCGGCGCGGTCCTGATCGACTTGTTCCTGGCCGGGCGGATCGCCCTCACCGACACCACCGGCGACGCCGGGCCGGCGGACAGTCAGCGGATCCTGCCGCACGTCGACCGGCCGGTCGGTGACGTGATCGCCGACACCGCCCTCACCTCGCTGCGCTACGCCGACTCGGTCCCGACGGTGCGGGGATGGCTGGGCTGGTTCGCCGACGACCTGTACGAACGCACCCGCGCCGGCCTGCACGCCGGCGGGATCCTGCACCGCGCCACCCGCCGCCGCCTCGCCGGCCTCGCCCGCAGCGAGACCTACCTCGCCACCGACACCAAGTGGGCGGTCGTTGCCCGCGCCCGCCTGCGCTACCTCGCCGCCGGCCGGGACCAGCCCGACAACCACACCGCCGCCCTCGCCGGCCTCGTCGCCGTCCTCGGCCTCACCGAGCACCTCTACCTCGGCGAGGACACCAGCACGCTGACCGCGCACCTGCGCGCCATCGCCGCCCAGCACCACCGACCGGTACGCGACATCACCGCCGCCGTCGACGCAGCCGTCGGTGACCTCGCCACCGCCACCTACCGCTGACCCGAGCACACTCCCGGAGCCAACCGACCGTGACCCACCCACCCCACCTGCCCACGACGCCTCCGGCCGCGCCCAGCCGCCGCCCACGCCCTGCTGTCAGGACCGCCGCGGCGCTGGCCGTGCTCGGCCTACTCGCCACTGCCGCCCTCGCCCCCGGGTGGGCGACCACCCGCACCGCAACACCCGACACCAGCAGCCCACCCGTCACCCCACCGACACACCCGCGCACCGCCCCGTGCGAGATCCCCGCCCCGCTGACCGCAGCGCAGTTGCGGGTCCTCGCCGCCCGGACCGCCGCGACGCCGCCGACCGTGCTGCCCGCGCCGCAGCCCGCCGCGCAGGTGCTCCCTGCGGTCGCCGCCGAGGCGGGCTGCGACGTACCGGGCCGGTTCGCGTTCGTGCGGCTACGGCAGTGGGCCGCCGACACGAGCGTCCAGGGCGGGCATGCGACCTCCCACGTCGTGCTGTTCGAGCAGCGGCACTGGCGCGCCGACGACGGCTCCGGCCGCGAGACCAGCCTGCGCTACCCGCCCGGCCCGCAGCCCACCACCGACGACACCTACCTGCCCGGCAACCTCGACGGCCCGATCGGCCCGATCGCCGCCACCCCGGCCGCCCTCACCGCGCAGATCACCAGCATCGCCCCGCCGTTCCTCGGCGCGCCGGCGGTCCTGGACGCCGTCGCCGGCCTCACCCGCTGGCGTACCCCCAACCGCGACGCCCGCACCGCGATCCTCACCCTCCTGCGCCACACCGATCGGCTCACCTACCACGGCGCCGTCCGTGACCGGGCCGGACGCGTCGGCGTCGGCATCAGCGCCACCAGCGACCACGGCACCGTACGCAGCCTGCTCATCCTGAACCCCACCACCGGCGAGATCCTCGCCTACGAACGCGCCCACTTCCCCCCACCGCAGGACGAGCGCAGCCCCACCGGCCAGGTCGAGGACTACCTGCTGTTCACCGCCCACACCCGCACCAGCACCAGCCACACACCCTGAGACCACCCCACCCGTCACCCGCTCGTGCAAAACCGAAAGGGACCCTCATGGAGGCCGCCGCCCGTGTCCGCGCCGCCCGCTGGGCCGACAAGGACCACGTCGCCGCGCTCATCGCCGACGCCCTGCACCCCGACCCCCTCGCCGCCTGGCTGGTCCCCGAGCCACCCCGCCGGCGACGCCACGTGCTCACCCAGGTGGCCGCGATCTGGGTCGAGCACGCCATGTTCTACGGCGACATCCACCTCACCGACGACCTCAACGCCGCCACCGTCGGCTTCCACCGCTACCGGCCATCCCCCCACCGACCAACTACCACCGCCGGCTCACCGACGCCGCAGGCGAACACACCGAACGCTTCGAGACCCTCGACCAGCTCCTCACCGCCCACCGACCCACCGAACCGCACTACCACCTGGCGTTCCTCGCCGTCGCGCCCACCGCCCAGCGGCGCGGCCTCGGCACGGCGATGCTCACCCACCACCGCACCCGACTCGACCGCATCGACCTGACCGCCTGGACCGACATCACCACCACCGCCCAGACCCTGTACACCCGCCACGGCTACACGCCCCTACCGGCGGTCACTCTGCCCGACGGACCCACCCTGCAACCCATGCGCCGCAACGCCGCGCACCACGGCGCCATCCCCACCAACGCGGCCCACCCCGCCGGCCACCGGTGGCAGAACCTGAACTCCTAGCCCCCGCCCTCAGCGCTCCCCGACGGAATCCCCTCTGATGGCCTTCCCCCGCACCTACCCGCGCGAACTCATCGACGCCGCCGTGCAACGCGTCGCCGACACCCGCACCCTCAAGGCGTACGGCGCCGTCACCACCGTCGCCCGCCAGCTGAACCTCGACCCCCGCCTCGTGCAGAAATGGGTCACCCGAGCCACCACCCACCCCCGCCACAGAACCGAGACCTCAGCGGCGGCCCGGAGATCCCCCTGGCGCCAGGGCTGCTGCACTGCGGCACGTGCCGCCGCCCGATGGACCACACCGCCCTGCTCGACACCCCGGCGACCTACCACTGCCAACCCGGATGCCGCAGACAGCCCCTCGACGCCGTAGCCATCGCCGACGCCGTCGGCCGGGTCATCCTCCGCCACGCCACCCGAATCCTGCCCACCACCGGCGCGCCCCTACCGCCGTGCCTAGCCGCCGTCCACGCCCACCGAGTCCTCGCCCGCGTGACCGTCGGCGCCACCGCCAGCGACCTCACCCTCACCTGGCGACCCGCCATCCCACCCGACCACGCCGGCAACAACCGGGCCCGACGCCTCACCACCGCCCGCGACATCGCTCGACGCGAACCGCTGCGCGCCCGGCAACTCCTGCACCAGATCCTCACCGGCGTCGACCCGACCAGCGCACCAGCCCACCCCCTGCACGCCGATGCCGCGGCCCTCCTCGCCGAACTGCACCTACGCCACGGGCGCGTCGCCGAGGCCGCCACCTGGGCCGCCTACGCCCACCGAAGCGCGCTCCACCCGCACGGACCCACCCACCCCGACAGCCTGCGGGCCCTGCACCTGCACGCCGCCGCCCAACGGCGCGCCGGGCACCACCAACGCGCCTACCACCTCTACCGGCAACTCGGCGAACACCTCACCCACACCAGCGGCCCGCAGAGTCCGCGAACCCTCGCCATCCGCGCCACGACCGCCCTCGTCCTGCACGACCTCGGCCACTGCCACGCCGCCCGAGCCCTGCTCACCGACACCATCGCCACGCACCGCCGGCAGCACCCCGGCCACCCTGCCGCCACCCGCATGACCCAGCACCTGACCCGCATCCGCAACAAGTGCGCCGCCAACGGCCACCAACACGACAACTGACCTTCTTGCGTCAGGAAGGGCGCGAATGACGCAGGTGGCAGGAGCGGCACACCGAGCCTTCGACTCAGCCACCCCGACAGCGGGCGGCGGTCGGGTGCGCGGCCGGGGCTCAGACGTCCTCGTGGCCAAGGCGGACCTCAACTTCACGGCGGAGGATCGGGTAGCCTGATGGCCCGACGGGCCGTTAGCTCAATGGCAGAGCTGAGGACTTTTAATCCTTAGGTTCAGGGTTCGAGTCCCTGGCGGCCCACTCCTCCGCAGCTCAGCGGCCCTTAGCGGGGCCGCTGTTGCCGTTATTCGGCCGGTACAGCAGCGAAGTACAGCAGTAGCGCTCACCGGTCCAGTGCGCTGCCGAGCCGCTTGAGGGCGTCGCGGGTGGCCGCCGAGGAGACCACCGTGTAGATCTCCATGGTGATGGCGAACTGTGCGTGCCGAAGGATCTGCATTGCCACCCGCGGATGCACGTCCAGGTCGGCCAGGAGCGAGGCACAGGTCCGCCGGGCGTCCCTGACGGTGATCCGCCGGACGCCGGCCGTGTCGCAGCGACGGTCCCAGAAGCGGTTGAAGTTGCGTGGCTCGACCGGCCGGCCGTAGCGGGTGGTGAAGATGAGGTCCGACGGCTGCCAGGCGGGGCCGGCCGCATCCCGGGCAGCGGCCTGCGCGACACGGCGACGGCTGAGGGCCACGGTGCAGATGTCCGGCAGCGGCAGGGTGGCGTCCGAGGCGGCGGTCTTCGTCTCCCGGTGCGGCTCGGCACCGACCCGCTGGAGCTGCCGATCGATGGTCAACTCTCCCGCGTCGAGGTCAACGTCCGCCCAGGTGAGCCCCAGCATCTCGCCCTTGCGGAGCCCGAGCACCAGCACCAGGACGTACGCGGCATAGAGCGGGTCGTCGTCGGCGCGGGCCGACTCCAGGAAGCGCCGGGCCTCGTCGCTCGTCCACGCCTTCCGCTTGCGCTTCCGCACCGGGGGGCAGCTTCACCAGCGACGCGACGTTGCGGGTGATCAGCCCTTCGGTGATCGCCTGGGACAGCAGCGTTCGGAGCACGGTTCGCAGGTGGGTGACGCTGGTTGCGGAGGGCAGATCCCGGCAGCAGCGGCCAAGGGCACAGCAGCGACGCTGGGCGGGCTTGCGCCGCTCGTCCTTGCTCTGTGCGCAGCACTGGCAGGTCCGGCCCACCTCGTTGATCCAGGTCTGCACGTCGCTGACCCGGAGCTTGTCGAGGCGCTTCCGGCCCAGCCCAGGCACGAGGTAAAGCCGGACCACCACCTCGTAGGTGACGTAGCTGCCGGGGGCCAGGTTCGGCTTGACGATCTCGCGCAGCCAGTAGCCGGCGTACTCCCCTACTGTCGGGGAGCGGGTCGCCACAGGACCGGCCTTCGCCTGACCGTGCAGCTTGATCCACTTGTCGTGGACCTCCTCGCGAGTCTTGCCGTAAACCCACTTCCGACCCCGCTTGCCGTCCGGCTTCTCGACCCAGACGTACGCGGCGAAGCCGTTGCGGTACGGAAAGATCGATCCTTCGCCGTTGGCGCGTGCGCGTGCGGGCATCAGGCGGCCTCCTGGCGTTCGACCTGTTCGCGGATGTAGTCGTCGACCCATTCGGGGAGGATGCGGCGGTACTTGCCGTCCTTGATGGAGCGCAGTTCGCCGGTGGCGATCTTCATCTTGACCTTGGAGATGCCGAAGCCGAGCAGCACGGCGACCTCGGCGGGTGAGTACCAGCGGGGGCGGAGGTCGTGGGTCATGCGGCGGCTCCGGTGAGCCAGGCTTCGTGGGCGAGTTCCTCCCGGCCGATGCGTCTGCTCTCGCGTCGCTGTCGGGCGGCGGTGTTGGCGAGCAGGGCGTCGCCTTCGGTGAGCCAGCCGGACCCGATGTAGGTGAGGGTGCCGACGGTGATCGTGTCGGCCGGTACGTCGTCCTCCTCCCGCCGGTAGGTGGCGCGGGTGTCGCGGAGCAGGGCGAAGGTGACGGAGTAGCGGCGGGCTTTGGTGAGGAAGTGGCCGCCGAAGCCGAGCATGTGGGCCCAGCGGCGCAAGCCGCCGTAGATGTTGGGTTTGGTGTCAAGGCTGTCTTGACGGTCGTCGGCGGTTGCGGCGCCGCTGCTGGTGTCGGTGTGGGTGGGGCGGCCGAGGTGCCAGCAGGCGTCGATGAGGCGGGCGAGGTGGTCGCCTTCGGGATCGGCGTAGTCGTCGATCGTGGCCGGGGTGAACCGGGTGAAGGAGTGGCCGGTGGCTTCGGTGGCCTTGGTGGCGTACTTCGCCAAGTAGGCCGCCACCTTGCCGTCGGTCAGCTCACCGCCAGCGGTGTTGATACGCCGCACGTCGACCTGCTCGCCCCAGGCGATCAGCCAGCCGTCGGGCTGGTCGGGGTGCGGGGGTGTGGTGACGGTGATCTGCCGGGCGGCGGCGTGGACGGCGGCCTCCAGGTCGTCAATGGTGATGCCGGACGGTGGCGGCACGAGAGCGTCCGGGTCGTCGGGGTCGACGCCGTCGAGGCGCAGCAGGACGTGGAAGTGCACGGCCCCCCGGCGTTGCATCTCGGCGACCTTTCCGTGCGACACGCGCACGGGCGGCACCCAGCGGGCCTTGCCGGAGGCGGTGACGATGCCGACCTTCGGGATGCCGCGTCGGCGGCAGCGCGCGGCCAGGTGGCGGTCGGCGGCCTGCTTGGTGCGCCGCCACAGCTCGCCGGAGAAGTAGTTCCAGACGACCTGGTGGTCGTGGTCGTAGCAGTCGAGGCACAACGGCTGCCCGAGCCGCGGGTCGTCGGCGTCGTGGCGGGCGAAGCATGCCGCGGGCTGCCCGTGGGGGCATGTGCTGGCGTTGCTGCGGGCGCGGCAGGGTGCGGGGCGGCAGTCGCAGCGTTGCCGGTTGCGGCAGGTGTGGCGTGGGACGTGGCGGTGGTGGACGGGGCCGAAGGAGGGGGCGGTGAAGGTGGCGAAGACGACCGGGTGGCGGCCGACCGAGGTGGGGACTCCCTTGCCGCCGGTCAGACCGCGACAGACGAGTTGGTAGGCGTCGCCCCGGTAGGCCCAGGCGCAGTCCGGGCACACTGATTCGCGGCGGTTGCCGCACGCCTTGTAGAGCGTGCGGTCGGGCAGCTCGTCGGTGTGGAGCCGGCCGGTGATGCGGCCGGTGTTCCGGTCGACGGTGGCGATCGTGCCGGTAAGACGGATCGGGCGGGAGCAGCCGCCGGCGGGGCGGGTGTGCTCCAGCCAGCCGGAGAACTCCGGCGAGGCGGCGCGGTGCAGGACCTGAGCGTCCCGGCCGACGGCGAGACCGGGCCGGTACAGGGTGAGCGGGGCGGTGGACACGACTGTCTCCTCATCAGGGGGTGGCAGGGACGGGAGACGAAGCACCACCAGCCGTGGACGGATGTCCGCTGGTGGTGTTCGTCGTGTCTCCTGGCACCGCCGAGAGGGCGGCTGACGCCGGAGGGCGGAATCGTGGTCGCGCCACTTCCCGCCGATGGGTCATGTCCCTTCGCGCTCGTGGACTCGGTGATCAAGGGCCGGCACGGGTAGGGAGCCTGGGATATCGGCATCCGGCGGGTTGCCGCAGGCTGCCCCACCCGTGGAGATGGGCGAATCCGGGCCACCGTGGACGGCAGGGAAGGCCGTGCTGGGCCGCTTACGGATTCAGAGGACCGGCGCAGCGGCCGGTGCGATCGAGAGCCGGCGGGACGTGACCCGCATCAGCGGCAGAAAGGCCGCTCAGCATCTCCGACGTCAAGTCCAGCGATCCAGCAGGAAGGCCGCGCTGGCGTCCTCGACGAGCGCCAGAGTAGCACCGAGTGCCGACACGTCAACCTGCCGTGACTCCGCTTCGCTGTTTGACGAGCCCGCTCGGCCCTAAGGTTCTGAGCGTCAGCAGACGCACTCGAAAGACAAGCCGCTACTAGCTGGTGTCGCGATCCAAGCTGCCCGGACAGGGGCATGCCGCTGCGTCTCCGCCCAGGTATCCGTCAGCGCTGCGGCGCGCCGCGGCCCGATGGGAGGGAACCTGAACCCCGTGTCATGGACGTCGAGGCTTTCAAGGCCGATCAGATCGACCTCATCGTCGAAGGCCATCTCCAAGTCGAGCTGCCATAGTTCGGGCTGCCAGTTGGGATCGTCATGGTCAACGACATCAGCGATGGCCAGCTGCCGGGTGAAGGTCAGAATCACGCGGTTGTCACTCCAGGACCGTCGGCCCCACTGGACGATGAAGCCATCAGCATCGGAGTCCGGAGCCGAATCGAGGCCGTCGATGTCCAGTTGCAGGAACTCAACGAACCCACCCCATGCCGCCTCGACATCGATCACAGCGTCCTGCTCGACGCCGTGCCGTCGCAGAATCTGCGCGAACACGTGAGCGCTGGTCCGCCAAGGGATGTGCACGCGACCAGCATGCCCTGACGGAACAGCCCGGCTGCCGGCCGGTGTGGGAGGACTTTCTGTACGTCTATCAAGGCGGCCCGCAACGGGCCGCACGCGCCGCCGCCTGGGCGCGCGTCCGACGCTCCGCTGTCGCTCCACGTCGGCCACGCAACACGCCCCGGCGGCAGGCGCGGAGAGCGGGAAGCCCGGAGGGCCGCCGCAGACGGTAGCGCCGAGAGTGGTTGAGGTTCGCGGGCCGGCAGCCGGCCGCGCCGCGCCGGAGCGACGCGGCGCAGGGAAGGGCACGCCGGGTCCGCGCGGCGTGTCGCGGCGACGAACCGGTCGCGGTCACTGCGCCTCCGGCGGGGGCGCAACGACTCCAGGATGGCCGGGGCTCCGTCCGCACGTTGCGGTCCTTGGGTGGTTGCGCAGGGCCATCCCGCCAGCCGACGACCCGGGCGAGCCGAGCAGACCGCCGCCCGGCCCGCCAGCGTCCGTACGAGCCGTCAAGGTCCGCTTGACGTGGCGGACCGGGCGGCGGCCCGCTCCCCAAACGGGCGGGTCGGCGGCAGACGGGATGGCAAAACCCGAATGGGGCACTACTTTTCGAAGATTGCGACGTCACCTACAGCGACATGAACCTCTGACGGTGACCCGACCTTGACTGGCGTTGACGAAATCCTCTTCAACGGGAGCAAGGACTGCAGAAAGATGTTGCTTCCGGACCCTGTTTGTCGTTCGGTTATCGCCGCCACGCAAAACTTCGGTTCCACGATGACAACTTCGAGTCGGAGCTTTCTTACATCCACCGATCCGAGGATCTCGCCGCTGTCGGGGTCCTTCACATCGATCGTTCGATATAGGGCGACCTTGTCACCTACGGCGATGCCCTTATCTCCGCCGACGTTGATGGCTAGCTCATGCTCATTAATGATCCGGGCCACCTTGCCCACAATCTCGCTCATCCCTGAACCCCCAAGCTACTGGCCCGCACCAGCGAGTTAAACGACCTGTCGGATGTTGAGGCGTCCGACAGTTCGTAGCGAGCTAGTTCGACGCCGATGGGCGGCGAAGCGTCGTAATCTACCCTGCTTCTCAAATGCTGCCAAAATTCAGGTGATTGAGGATCGACACATCGCAGATAAACGCTCCTCCTTGAATCGTCTACATGTACCACCTCCACCGATCCCTTAACCTCCCCTGTTTCGCTGCTGATCACGTGGAAGCGTGCTTGTGGTTCGGGTCGCGAATGTTCATATTTAGCAATTAGCACAAAAGTGCCTTTATGATTGCCGAGGATCGAGATTGCGGGCGGCTCAGATGTGGACGATAGTATTGCTCCAAGCATTTGAGCGCGGCCTTCTGCAATTGCAGCCTCCGCCGCCGTCCTACTCTCCTCCTTGGTGGCTTCGATTGCGCCGGTAAGCGCCTCTACCTCTGTTTGTAGTTGGGCTGCACGTTCCAGCAGGCGGGGATAGTTGCGCACGCGGGTAAGCACTTCCAGTAGCGTCTTGCCGCCTGTCCAGAAAAGGGCAATTACGGCAGACAGCCCGATAACCAGCCAAAATGCCAGCAGAAGCTTCACCTGTGCGGCCCCGAGGTAGAGGCCCACGATGCCGGCGAGTGACACAGCTACGGTCCAAAACCGCTTCAGGTAGTTCGTCACGTTCCCTCTGCCTCCGGCGACGCGATGCTGCGCTCGGCTAGCCTATCTGCGCGGTCGCCTGAAGCCGGCTGTCCTATGTGGGACACGCTCAGCGTTCGTGCCCGATGGGTGCCCGACGTGTCGGTCAACATAGGTCTGTAGCGGCACCTTTGCAGCCCCCACCCGAACACGCTGTGTGCACCCGCCGGCTATCAACCCGTTTCCCAAGCTGACAGTGTTCGACCCAGCGTCAGATCCGGTTGTAGGAGAGCGGGATCATGGATGACTGCTGGCTGCGGCGTCGATCATGCCATCGCACGAGCGCCTGTCGAGCGTCCCGGGTCGAGAGCGACCGATTGAACGTCAGATACAGCGACTGGTTGGGCTGCAGCTCCCCTACCGGCATCTTGGGCCATAAGGCGGAGATATCGGGCTCAGCCAGCTCCAGAGAGTTTCCGTCTTCGTCGAATACCTGAACGTCGACCTGCTTCATAGTGGCCGGCCCCTGGTTCGTGACCAGGAGTCGAACTTCGTTGGTCGGACCTGACTTCAGCTGAGCGAGAATCAGATCGAGCTGTACCCGGGGAGTAGCCGCTCGATCCTTCAACCAAGTACGAACCACGCCAAGCCAGAGGCTGAGGATGCTGACCACAAGTCCCAGCCACGCCGCCACGGTTGTCGCCGTCATGCTTGGCAGGTTAGAGGACAGCCACCACCAGGGATGGGTGACTAACTGGGTGACGACCGGCGCGTCCGTGGTCGGACTCCCATGGACGCCGGTGGACTGTTCTGGCAGCTCAGCCGCTCTGAAATTCCTGCGCGGGAGTCCTTGATCATTCCTTCACACAGACGAGGTCACATGCGCCGCAGGTCCAGGGCTCGTGAGGGCCTGGACCAGGTCTGCAAGTAGGCACGCGTCGGGCAAGATACTTCCAGGGATGTGGTCTCATCAGCGTCAAGTTGAAGGGCGAGGGGTTCGCTGCGGATCCAGTCCAGGGTTGCCTGGACGACATGATCGCCCCCGTCGAGGCTGACCCTGGCCGACTGACCCGGCCGCAGCCCAGCGACTCGTAGCCCGTCAACCCTCACCCAGATTCGCCTAAGCAGGGCACCTGAATTATGCGGTCGGCTGAGGAGAAGCTCCGCCATTCGTCCTCGGCTCTCACGCGCGTTGTTGTCGAGCAGCATGGCATGCAATAGGTCTGAACGCTCGGCGGCCAACTGGCCACGCTACGGCGTCGACAGCAGCGATGACAGCAACCGGCCCGGATATAGACGACCGGGGTCGCACGGACGGTCGGCCGAGGGCGGGAGACGGTCCGGGACGCCGCCAGACGACGCGCCCCGAACTTACAAACGTGGGTCACCGGCAGGGAGAGCGGCACGTAGGTGACGACGAGGTGCTGCCCTCTACCCGACTCCCGGCCATCACAGCTGCGGCAAGATCAACCATCAGGTTACAGACCATCGCTCCCACCCCTCCGGAGATAGCTGCGACCACTAGCAGCGCCAGCACAAGCAATGAGACTGCTGTGAACTTCGCGATCTTCATGAGACGTGGACGGCCGGTAGACACCAGCCACCCCTTGCGGGGCGTCGGGAATCGAGTACAGGGCAGCACCCACAGCACATGATACCGCTCTATGGCCATGGGCCTGGTCGCATGAGCTCCAGGCCGTCGCCAGGCCGTCGCAGCCTGACTACTGCCAACCAGCGACGACCATTGGTGCCCGCGTTTCCCCAGCTAACAGGGCGTAGTGGAAGCGACAAGCAGACGCGGAGGCCCCTGCTTACCTGTAGTTGGTGAACTGAGGGGTAGGCGGAGGGAGGCCTCTCAGGCTCGTACCCAGAACTGCCAGTCATCAGGCGCAGGAGGCCACGACGGATCGGGCCGCCAGCCCTGGGGCGGGACCCAACCTGCGGGCGGGGGCGGCCATCCCGGTGGAACCACGAACCGCCATTGCTGCACTGGGGCAACATCGTGCCCGGGGCTCTCCGCGGCCGCCTGTTGTGCCGGCCAGGCTCCTTCAGTCGCCGGCGGCGCATCCAACCACGCATCAGTCAGCGAGCTGGCCTTGCACACGTTCAGCGTGACGTCGGCCTTAACGCGGTTGCCCTTCAGGACTGCACGGGCGGCCGTCAACATGCCAAGTTCCGAGAGGTGGGCGAGCACCGGCAACATCTCGGCTGATGTCGCGGGGCTCAGGGTGCCAGCAGGTTCGCCGTTGACTCGAACCTCTACCAGCGTTCGCGTCGATCGAGCCCGTTGCTGCTCAACCTGGTGCAATGTTGCATAGATCCAGCACTCGCCCTGCGGGCTCAGCAACTGAGCCAAGTGAGTCATGTACTTCTCTTCGCCCGTCACTTGGACGACGCGTCCGTGGGGAAGCATCACATGCAGGTCGGCCGGCGGCATGTTCGCTGGAACGATCATGTGCGGTTCAGTGAGGTCGAGAGTCACCGATCCCACGAACTGGGGTCGGCGGCGCCCGTCCCACTCTTCTTCTTCCCGTCCCCAGATGCGGGCTCGGACTTGGGGAGTCCAACCTTCGTTGACGAGCGCCGTGAGGACCGGCGAGTAAGCCTTGGCTTGGTCTTTGGGCAGGTACCCGAGAGTTTGCCCACCATAGACGACCTTGACGGCGTTCGGGTCGAAGCGGTTGGTGGGCTCCGGGATGAGGTACACGTCCTTCTCTACCTCGGACCCGTACGACTTGAAGTCCGCGCCGAGTGCCGCTCGGATCTCCTTGGCGTAGTTGGACTCGCCTACGACCTCCTGGCTGCACCAGCCTCGCTGTCCCCACAGGTCGAATGGTCGGATCATTGGCGGAGGTTACCGCTCCCGACCGAGCCCTCGTCAGCCCAGAGCCGTACAAGTGTCAGGTAGTCGACACCGCGTAGCTGAGAGGTCAGACAGGGGTTCGCCGAGGTTGCGTCAGCGGCCGACGCGGATGCGGTCGGCGGCATACAGCTCGCGGGAGCCATCGGCGCGAAAGATCACGATGACCGGGATACCCTCGCCCATCTCCAGCTCGCGCCGCTCCACAGGGGTAGGCATCCGAGCGGTGGCGGTGTCGCCCTTGAGGAGAGTCACCGTTTCGGTCGGTTCGACGGCGCGGACGAACGTGCCGCGCGGCGGTTCCACGATCACGAGCCCTTCCGACCGGAGAAGTGCTACCGCTTGTCGGACGCTCGTGCGGCTCAGTCCGTACTCCTGAGCCAACCGCAGCTCGCTTGGAAGTGAAGCCCCAGGCGCGAGGTCTCCAGACGTGATCCGGTCTCGCAGGAGGTCTGCGAGCTGCCGGAACACGGCACGATCCGCACTCGGGTCGATCACGGACGTGACGCTACGTGTCCAACAGTTCTACATCTTATTGTATCTACAGTCCTACGTCGTTACGGTGACATGGACTCTGGCGTTGCGGCGAAAGCCAGCTCGCGGCTGGTATGTCCCGGACGTTGATCCACACCCGAGGGGAGACCCGGTGTCTCGTGTCTCGTACGAGGAGTACTTGGTGGCAGTCGCGCTCACTCTGGCGAGACGGCACCGGCCGGTCTGGTCGTGGGAGCGATGGCGGCAGGTCTGCCGATGCGGAAGCGAGCTGCCTTGTAGCACTACGCATCGGATCCCGATCAACCGAGGCCACTGGCCTTCAGAGGTCGACCAGCAAGGTGCCCAGTCAGTGGACCAGCCGGCCGCGCGGGAGACGCCGAGATGACGAGTCACCTCCCAGTCACACCGATTTGGACCTGCGGCGGTTGTGGTGCTGACTGGCCCTGCCAGACCCGGCGGCGGGAGCTGCGAGCGGAGTACGACTGTGCCCCGGTGTCGCTCGCCCTCTACCTGGCCGCCCAGCTCGTTGACGCCGCGCAGGACCTGGCTCACGTCCCCGCCGGCCACCTGCACCACCGGTTCCTCGGCTGGACTCGATGAGCATCCTGCGACCCGGCGACGAGAAGTTCCATTACAGCGACGGCTCCCACAAGTGGATCCCGCCGAACCCGGATTACGACCAGGAGGTCTGGAACGAGCAGGTCCGCCAGCACAAGCACGGACACCTCAAGAACGAGCGCCCGAAGGTCCGCATCCAGCGCCTCGCTTGACGCCAGCAGTACAGCAGCGAAGTACAGCAACGGTGCCAGCCGAACCGGGCCGAGAACCACGCCAGCAGCCCGGATGACCTCGTACCGCACTCGATCCGGCCGGCTCGCCGGCAATCCATAGGTTCTGGGTTCGAGTCCCAGGCGGCCCACCAAAGCCTTCCTCGTTGAGCGTCTGGTAGATCATCGAGTTCGGCGCTTTCGCCGTCCGGGTACGCCCCGTTGCGTCGGCAGCTCAGCCCCGAATCCCGCGATGCCGTCTGCGGCGGCCCCGGCCGGCATCCCAGTGGCGGACGTCGCCGTGGCGGCCGCCTGCGTCAGCCGGTGATGGTGAGAGCCAGCATCCCCTGGTCCAGGCCCACCAGTAGGGTGTCGCCGACGGTGCAGCAGGCGAGCGCCGGATGGTAGACGGGAATCGTCCGTACCAGGCGGCCCGTCGTTAGCTCCCAGATCCGCACCGTTCGATCCCGGCTCGTCGAGGCGAGCATGGCTCGGCCGCCGACCTTGACCAGGCTGAGCCCGGTGACCGGGCCGCAGTGTCCAGTGAACCACCGCAACGGCTGACCCCGCTCGGCGTCCCACATCCGGATCGCATGGTCCGCGCTGGCCGACACCAGCGCTGGTCGACCCGCGACCGTCACGCCGCACAGCGCGTTGACCGAGTCCTGATGGCCTTGCTGGGTCCAGAGGGGGGTATCTCCACCGGTCCACAGCATCACCGTGCCGCTCTTGTCGGCCGAGGCGAGTGCCTCGAAGCCTGGCCAGTCGACGGTGGCCAGCGCGGTCACCCAGGCGCGAGTGACATGCCCGAGCAGCACCCTCCGGACGGTGCCGGTGTGGGGGTCCCAGATCCTGACGACCTGGTCGTCGCCGGCTGAGGCGACCAGCACCTCACCGTCGATGGTGAGCGGGCAGACCGCCGCGACAGGGGCGTAGTGTCCGGCCATCTCACGGACCTGCGAACCGTCGCGAGTGTCCCATGCCTCGATCAGGTTCGTCTCGCCAGTGGTGAGGACGAACGACACCTCCTCGTCAGTGACCGCGCACATGGCGTTGACAGCACCGCATTCCGTCTGGAACGAGCAATGCTCGAAACCTGTGGATGAGCGTCGGGAGGCGTACCCTCCCGGCGACGCTCCATGTCCAAGGAATCGAGT